>CAXBFT010000065.1:0-9487 GCA_963974945.1 uncultured Alphaproteobacteria bacterium | reverse complement strand
ACAACTGCGAACATTACGAACTTACGACTGGATTAAAAAATGGGGGTTGACCAGACTTCGTTTGCCGCTGTTTATATCAGCATTAAATTCCCTGATGTAGAAGTGAATATCGTGGCCTGGGCATTGACCTTGAAAAAGTTGCCTATCTTGGTCCGTAAGGAAGCGTTCAATATCATAATTGGTATGGGTACTAATATTGGTTTCTTTTAAGGTTCTGGGGTTGGTACTAGCTTTAGTGCTTAAAATAGCTCCCTCATTTTTATCTATTTGATTTTGCTCAATACCCCATCGTGTTTCACTACCTTTTTTACCACATTTTGAATATTTTTCTCTTCTTTCTTCAATTTCTTTAAGGGATTCTTTACATCTTTTCTTATGAATTTTACCTTCATTATCAAGGTAAATTTCTTCTTTTATTAAAAGACACTCAATAATGCGAGCGCATCTGGCGCGTGTGATATTACAGGTTTTGCCAATAAATTTAGGGTCATTGTCTATTGCCTTATTATGACTATATATAAGGTTTATAATTTGTATCAAAACACCTATTTCTTCAGCTTCGAGCCGAGAAAAATCAATAAATGAATCTCGAGGATACCAATCAACTCTGAAAGCTTTTGAACTATTCATTTTAAAGCACCGCAGACGATTTATAAGGCTCAAGTTTTTCAGCCCATTCATGAAATGACGCGGCAGTTACCAAAGTACGAGAACCACATTTCTTGGCCTTTAAAGAATTGGTGTTAATCTCTTCATAGACCTTTGTTCTACCAAGGCCTGTCATCTCTATAATTTCAGCTACTGTATAAAATGCTTTTTCCATTGTTTCCTCCTATGTCGTTGAACGTGGAATAACACCAGCGTGCAGAAACGAAGGGGAAAAGTCTTTCGGGATAATTCGGGATTAATTAGTTCGGGAATCTTTTTCTATATTTTCGCCCTAGGCGGTCAATGTCAGCTTCAATAGAAGCGCCAGTAAAACCAAATTTATCGACCGCTTTTATAGCTGCTTTGTTAGGTGATATTTTATCGTTCAGAACAAGATCCCGCATAAAGCGCAAAGTTTCATGGTCATTAATTTTCCCAGCGCCTTTTTTTCGGCCGACCATATTAGGTTCGTCAGGATAGGCCGCACCCCACTTTTCTAAACCTTTACGTTCCAGCACGATCAAGCCCTCCGAAACAAACTTTTTCTCTTTTTTTACAAAATACATGCTCAAGCCATCAATATTAAAAGATTTTTTACTTTGCCAGAAGCTAACCGGAATAAACGCGGCTTCTGTCTTGAGCATTCTGTCTTTATCAAACTTAAAAAGTCTAGATTTAATGAACCCTCTGTAAAGAGCTTCATTGAAAATATTACGCGCTCTTTGTCTTGTTTCTTCAGCGTCCCTAAGAGGGCGATCTAACTTACAGCGCCTAAGATAATTTTCGTACTGAAAAAGTCGTTCTTGATCTATCTTGATCCGAAATTCCTTAAAACTGTCCTCATGCAGGAATGTATAAAACTCTTGCTCTTCAATTATTTGCAATGCGACTGAATAAGGAATGTAATTTTTGGGGATAATATTGTTATTCTGAAGGGCTTCTAGTCCCTCAGAGTTTCTAATAATTGCCCGATAAAGCTTTTGGTTCTTCATACTTGTTCTTTAATGTGTCCAAATGATCTGCCCACCATTGCATCATTTTACGCCTATCTTCAAGATATTCAGCATGATTATAGACTCCTCGCACCTTGTTACTATCAATATGGGCCAGCTGTTTCTCAATATGGTCTCGATTAAAGCCATGCTCATTTAAAATAGTAGATGCAGTATGCCTAAACCCATGTGGAACAACCTTATTTTCACCAGTATAGCCCATGATGATTAAAACTTTAGTCAACGTTACATCAGAAATAGGTTTTTGATTGTTTTTGACGCTAGGGAATAAAAGCTCATTGTTTCCTGTCACTCTTTTCAACTCTTTAAGTAACCCCAGCGCTTGCCGTGATAATGGAACTGAGTGGTCACGGTCCATTTTCATTCTTTCGGCTGGAATTATTAAGATAGCTTCTTTTTCATTAATATCTTCCCAGCGTGCATTTCTTAGTTCACCTGGACGCACAAAAATTAAAACAAGAAACTCTAACGCCATTCTTATATATTCACGTCCATGATAATCCTCAATCTTATTTAAAAACTCCGGCAACTCTTTTTCTTGAAAATGAGGCCTTCTTTTTGATTTTGGCTTCTTTACAAACTTAGAACGCCCCAGCGCGGGATTATTTTCACAGATTCCCTTTACAATAGCATAATCAAAAATAGCCTGACAGCGCTGGCAAACACGCGCGGCCACATCGTAAGCTTCTCGTGATTCAATTCGGCTTAGTATAGCTATGATATCTTGGCTTGTTACATCCATGATCTGCTTTAATCCTATTAATGGGAAAACGTCACCTTCTAGCGATTTAAGAATGTTTTTAGAATGCTTAGGCACCCACGTGCCTTTGCTATGCCATTCGCGCCCCAGCGCCTCGAATGTTTTTTCATCATCCCCTCGATGGCCATCCATTAGAGCCTTTTTATGGGCGCTGGGGTCAATACCTTGAGCGAGAAGAGTTTTGGCCTCGTATTTTGCTATACGCGCGTCTTTTAGGCTTATATGCCCTGGAGTCCCCTTACTCAGGTATTCTCCAATAGTGTATGTTTTGCGATTGTTTTTATACTGATAGTGATATTGCCAAACCTTGGTGCCAGTTTTACGAATAAGAAGGCAAAGCCCTTCCCTATCATATATTTTATAAGGCTTAACCTTTGGTTTAGCATTTTGAACATCTTTGTCAGAAAGGCCTACGGTTTGCTTTGGCACGGCGTTTCTCCTTTTTACGGTACAGAGTTGAAATCGAACTACTTGTACCGTGTGCCATACCGTAAAAAAAAACGAAAGCCCTGTGTTGCTCGCGACCATAGGCGAACAAAAAAACTTGTTTATATATTATATATCAATGAGTTAAATACAGAAACGAACATCTGCGAATTGATAATTGGTTGCGGGAGGTCGATACCATCTTAGCGATAATGAGGTTAAAGTGGTTGCGGGGGCACACAACCACCTTTGGAATATTTACAACGCACCCAATTTATTTAGGTACAGAAAAAGACATAAAAACAGTGGGATAGCAGCATAGATACTTCGCAAAATCGTAGTGTATGTCATCAGAGTATTTTGGACACGGCGCCTAAAGAAACATAACCTTAGCAATCAGGCACTAACTGTCCAACATGTGCTGACGAGGTACAGGCGACACATTCATTACCTTAAAGGTCTTCTGGTAAAAAACGGTAAATACTTTTAGGTGGCTAGGTGTTTTAGGTAGTGTTACCATTAATACAATAGCAACGGAAATCTGGCTTCCGTCGGAAGGCTTTTATTATTTGATGGGAAAAATGTGAAAAGAATTACCTTCTTCGTCGGACCTAATGGCTGCGGCAAAACGAGAAAACTGGTTATGTCAGCAAAGGATAAAATTGCTAGGCATAAGAGGGCTGTGGCAATAGCAAACACGCCATTTGTTAGGTTCCCTCGTAGTCGAGATAGATTTAAGATATTCCGAATAAATCCTAGCGGAATAAACCGAATTGTAAAAGATGACCTTACGAGCCTCTTCGAAGGTGATAGACGAGGTACATTTGACGCCTCGGAATTACTCAAAACAATTGGGTTCCATCCGAAAATCGAGTTGGAAATTAAGCTAAATCCTTACCATGATGGATTTCTCGATGGACTCGACGCAAACTTATATGAAATCGAAGCCATCAGTTCAGCATTAGATATACTTCGTTCGCTTGATGGAGAATCTCGGTTTGACGTGTCTAGCAACTCAGACTCCTTTAGCCGCAGTTTGCAAGAAAGAAACGGGATAGTATTTAAGTATATCAAACTTCTGAAAGCGACAGGAATTGTTTCAAACTACGGGCTAGTCTTTCACCATTTAGATCGCGGAGCTCAATTTTTTGAGGAGCTGAGTTCGGGAGAACAAACGCTCATTTCAACCCATCTCTTCATAAAGGCAAATGCTAAAAAGGTTCAAACGCTATTCATCGATGAGCCTGAAAATAGTTTACACCCCGAATGGCAGCGACGTTATGTTGATATGCTACATATGGCTCTTAGCTATAGCGAAGTAAAGATTATATTAGCTACGCATTCGCCTGTTTTGGTTTCTGGTGCGCTATCTAATTATGGTCAAGAAGTGGAAGTCATCAAAGTTGATGGAAACCGCGAATCCATTGTTGATATTCATCACGATAGTGGACCTGATAGCGTTGAAGAAATTCTGTGGGAAGCATTCGATACAATCACACCGGTCAGTCACTTTCTCAGCATCGAGTTGTCAAGTATCCTCCAAGACTTAACCGATGGCAAGTTATCTCGTGAAACAGCAAGATCGCAAATTCAATCATTCAAAGAGAAGTCTTACGATAACAAACAACAAAAACTTCTCAATACAGTATTAGAACAGCTATCGAGGTTTGATCAAGATGCCTGAAATGACAGACGAAGATGAACAGAATTTCGTCAACAACAATTTAAGTGATCCTGAACGTGATGCAATTGATTTGGCGCTGGCTTCTACTTCCCCTTGGTCGCATGAGAATTTCCCAAACCCTACCAAGGCATCTTTGAAGTCTGCCAAAAATAAGATAAAATTATACCATCTTGCTAGGACTTCAAACAGGTGCTGTTACTGTAGGCGTTCACTTCTGGACGCCAACATTGAGACCGACAGAGAACACATTATTCCCAAAGGAAGTTTTAGGGCGTTAACTTACAGTCTATTCAATTTGTCGGTTGCATGTAAACGCTGCAATATGAGTTACAAAAAAGAGCGCCTTGATCACATTGTGGATCATAATACAATTGAAGCCGATATCAAAAACCCTGACAGATATCTAATTCCACATCCAAATATTGATTTATATAGCGATCATATTGTGAGAACTTCATTTCAGTATGAGGATGGCGAAATAACTACGTACAAGCTAATTACTGACAAAGGAAAATTCCTTTATGAATTTGTCAGATTAGACAAACTATGTATAGATGGAATTGATCGTGCCCAAGGAGGCAAAGGCATAAGCGAAGCTTTAGCTGAACTTTTGAAGCTTCCAATTGAAGGAGCGTAAAATTACATTGAATTGATTTATTGCCCTAATGCTTCTCATCCATTGCGTGGATGTGCCTATTTTACTTGAAATGCGCTGAGGGACTGGTGGAGATTCAATTGATGATTACTGTTAGCTTGATGGATTAGTAAGTCTATCAAGACAAAATCTATTTGATGCCTGTTCCAAAGTAATAAAAAAAACCATTGCGTTAAGACATTTAAACCTTTGATCATCAGAGATATTGGATACTATAAAAAAACCTGACTAAAAAATAAGGATTAGAATTGGGTACATTCGAAGAAATAGGTGAAATTCCAGAAAAATATAAAGCACACCAAGAAGCATTAAAATCGCTATTTAAGAAACATGATGTCGATGGTATTAAGGCCTTAATATCTAAATATAGGACGGATTCCTCTTTTAAAGCTGAGTGGGCTAGATTTTGGTCGGAATTAGCAAAATCTGAGGGAGGAAAGCTTAGCTTAACTACTATAGGGTTAATTATAGGAGCTTCGCTCGGTGGAGTTGGAATAGCTGCTATGGGCGGTGCAATAGGAATGCCTTTAGCTATGGTCTTAGGGTTGGGCGGCTTCTTAGGCGGATCAAAATTCGACTCTTTATCTGTCTTTAGTTCTGAAAAAACGGTAAGCGCAAAAATATCGAAAGATTTGCATCTCGCTTTGGAGAGCAAGGCTTCTGAACTTGGCCTTACTGTTAGCGAGTATGTAAAAATAATTATCGAAGGTGACGTAGCTAATCTAACAAAGCAAGCATAGAACATTTTTACTTTGCTCCATATTTCACCCTCCGTTAGACAACACACACTTTTCTAAAAACTTTTGTTCGATGATAATCCAAATATATAGCCTGGCCATTAGAAAACACTCCAACATTCACCCCAGGATCAATTCCCCAGGCTTCCATTAACTCTTTTGTCTTCTCATCAAAGCATAAAATATCTCCGGAATTAGTAAAACTAATCCAGCCCTTATCAAATAGCTTATCGACATGAGGAGATAACAACAGGCCATTATCACCATCCAAGCGCTCGTTATTAGAGCATACAGCCCATGGCTTGATATGGCTGGCAATTAGGAACGCCTTAAAAGCCACGCCAGTAACACGACAACGCTTTTCTTTTGATGATACGCGCATCTTAAAGACGCCTTGCCCTCGGCGTGACTTTATCAGTTGTTCTTTTTCAGTATCCCCAGCGTCCTGGGCCAAGATATTCTGCTCAATATTGACCTCATCAAGTTCGCGGCGATCATCATCCAATGCTATAGGGAATTCAGGATTAAAACTTACAATTTTCTGTAATAAAAGATCACTCAAAGGTTCACTAATTTCAGCGAGATAACAGCCCTGATTTCCATTACCGTTAGATTGAATTGGAGCGTATTTTTCAGGTAATAATGGAACAATTTCATCCAGGTACTTTTTCGGCACAAGAGGCTCAGAAATCACTTCCCAGTTAATTTTAACCAGCCATCCTTTTGATCCCAACCATCGCCTTTAGAGCCAAATTCTACTGGCTTATCTGACGTTTGATATGAACTTTCGACTAACCCCACTGCCTTTATTACAGCGCTTGCATAAGAGAAAACAACGTCTCCAACTTTAGCGCGCGTTAGATTAATATAAGTCTGGTTTCTAGAACCATTTTTATTCTCTTGGGGCGACCAGATATAACCACCCTCAAGCTCTTCCTTAAATGTCTGCTTATGATTAACCCACCAATGAGCCATTTTATCTCTCCCAAATTACGAAGCAACTGCAAACCTAGTCAGCGCATTTTCTGTTTTTTCTGAGAACTTTGGGTTCCCATTATATACTTCTGAAGACAACCATTCTTTCTCATCGTCTGCCTTATCGATAGAAACGACGGTTTCCCAGCCTTTGGTACTTCCATCACTGCCATCTTTCCAACCATACCCTCGTTTCTTCAGGATATCTTTTGCTTCAAAAGGTGCATATTCAGCCCTAATGGTAATACTGTCTTTTTCTGCTGTATTCAGCATTTTCTGAAAATAACTCTCTCCAGCGCCATCTACTTGCGCAAGTATGGCGAGCCCTGCCAGACAGTCTTTATCAGCTTGATGCGGTTCAAAAAAGAAACCTAGATCAGAGGCCAAATGCGTGAGCTTCAAGCTCTCAAAGCCAAGCTCTCTCCATGGAACATTACTCATAGAGCAAGCCCACTTCTTCTCAGAAAATTTAGAGCTAATTCCATGGGTAAAAGGCCGATCGAATGCAGCATTATGCGCAATCACAAAATCAGTTTTTTCTAAAATTGTTTCGATTGCCTCTATATCCAAACTTTGACCTGCAAGCATATCCATAGTAATTCCAGTCAGATCAACAATTTCTTGTGTGAGTGGCTCCGTTGGTTCTTGAAAGCCGATATAAGGTTCATATACCCCAATGATTACAGAATGATCTGTGTCAGGTTCTTTAGCATAAAGAAACGGTAGCAAGCATATTTGAATAACCTCATCATCATGAGAGACACCCGTTGTTTCAGTATCAAGATAAACGCCTCTATGAATGGAATAATTCTCATAGCCAGCTTGCTTAGTGATATTCACCTGGCGCGGGTTTGGAAAAGTAACCTTACGCGACACAAAATGACTATCAGATGCTTTTAAAACATCAATTTCTTTCTCATATCCAGTATCATCGTAAAACTTCAGAATAGGTTTACCCATACAAACTTCCTCCCAATATTATTTTTCTCAAAGATTTCAGAGACACTAAAAATCACCTGTATCGCATTGTAAACAATGTATGCCATTACGGCGCCACATATCTACGACCTGTTGTCGATCATCTACTACAAAGAGAATATCCCGCCCCTCTGCAATTAGTTTTTTAAGGATCTCTTCCTTAATAATGTAGTCAGCACGGTTATCGTTGTCTTGTCGCATCTCAAGGTTCTCAAAAGGAATTTCATTCCAAACCAGCCATTGCTCAGTTATTTTACGATCCTTCTCAGACCGGCCGGATGTAATCACAATGTTATACTTGCCTGTATCCCACAGCGTTTTATATAGCTCTACAATTGGGGCATTAGGTGTATCATCGCCCATCTTTTCATTAAAAGATTTCCAATCTGGATTTACCTGTTCCAGAAATTTTCGCCGATGCCATATATCAGCAAGCGTCCCGTCAACATCAAAAATTATGGTTTTCTTGGGCATTTTTAAATCGCTCCTGAGCTATGTATACCGAACACTGAAACATAATAAGCATTCCAAAATCAAGCATATCCCGCCCAAAGATAAGAGCGTTTAAAAGTAATATGCCCTTATGAGCAAGAGAAACAAAAGAAGCCCCATTCCATACTCGTTACGCCTATCTCCAGAAGAAAGAGAGAGGCTCGATTATGATGCTGGAGACATGCCTCTTGCTGCTTATATTCGCTCTCGCCTTTTCGATGATCCTACGCCACGTAAAAGGCGTATGAAGCGTCCGGTCAAAGACCATAAACTTTTGGCTGAGCTTATTACAAAACTTGGGGCATCCCGTATCGCGAACAATCTCAATCAACTCGCCCGCGCTGCAAATTCTGGATCTCTATTGCTCATTCCGGAAATTGAAGAAGACTTAAGGCAGGCATTAGCGGATATCGCATGGATGCGAAAAACGCTCATGCAAGGCCTTGGCCTTTATCAAAGTGAGGATGAAGATCATGATCCTTGAAGGCAACCAACGCGGAAGCGCTGCTGAAATGGCGCGGCACCTTATGGATTTGAAAGAAAATGATCACGTTGAAGTCCATGAGATATCTGGCTTTTTATCGGATGACGTGCATGAAGCTTTCCATGAAATGCATGCATCAGCAAAAGGAACAAAATGTAGTCAATTCATGTTTTCTGTTTCCCTCAATCCACCGCATAATGAAAAAGTGCCCGTTGAGTATTTTGAGCAAGCCTTAAATGATATCGAAGAAAAACTAGGCTTAGAAAATCAACCGCGCATTATGGTCTTTCATGAAAAAGAAGGACGGCGGCATGCGCATTGCGTTTGGTCTCGCATTGACTCTGATAGCATGACAGCCATCAACCTGCCATTCTACAAACAAAAGCTAAATGACATATCCAAAGACATATATCTAAAATATGGATGGGATGTCCCAAAAGGGTTTCTGAATAAAGCATATCGTAATCCCTTGAATTTCTCACGCACAGAGTGGCGGCAAGCAAAAAGAACGCAGGAAGACCCGCGCCTTCTTAAAATGCTTTTCAAAAACACATGGGAAGTATCGGATAATAAAGCCGCTTACAGCAACGCGCTGCGTGAGCATGGGTTTTGGTTAGCGCGGGGTGATCGGCGCG
>CAXBFT010000064.1:0-9677 GCA_963974945.1 uncultured Alphaproteobacteria bacterium | reverse complement strand
CCCGCGCAAGGCGGCAGGAGAACTCAACGCTGAGACAACCATATTATTACGTATATGACGCATAACCATAATGGCAACAAGAATATTTAACGGAAAAATATACTGCCCCGCCAAGACGGAAGATATAACGAGCACCCCTGCTCCAATAAAAAATGAGGGCCTTAATTCGTCACTGCGGGCATACCCGATCAAAAAGAACCAAATTGGAATGCATAATCGCCCTAAAACACGAAACCACATCTCATCAACAAAAAAATGATGCCCAAGATGATCCAATATCATAAGAACAACCGCTAATGTTTTTAATAGATCATATGAGGTTAATTCTTTAGGTAGGCCTTTAAGCATATTTTTTCTCTTTGGGCTTTGGTTTTGTAAAAGAAATATACTATACTGCCCAGACTTAAATTTGGATACGGGTTTCATGAAAATAATCAATCATACGCTACTTTTATTTATCATCATCATCATAGAGGGCTATGTTGTCCTTTCGAGCGAGCTTTTGGCCATTCGCCAAACGATCCCCTATGTCGGAAGCGGAACCGATACCGTCTCTATTATCATCGCCGCCGTCCTGATGCCCTTGGCCTTTGGTTATCAATTTGGCGGACAATTTAAACCGCATAAAATATTTGGCATTCATTTCTCTGTTCGTAAGAAGCTGATCTTAAACATCCTTATTGCATCAACCATCCTTGTAATTGGTATGAGCTATGAACCGATAAAGGCATTCTTTCTTATGCTTCCACAGATGGGAGTAGAAAATCGTATTATTCAAATATCGCTATATAGTGCTTTTTTCCTTGTTATACCAGTTTATCTATTGGGGCAAACCGTTCCCCTCATCAGTAATTTCTTTTCAAAAGAGCGCCTGTCTCAAATCACCGGACGAATGCTATTTTTCTCAACTATCGGCTCATTTTTGGGTGCTGTTTTTTCCACGCTTGTCCTTATGGCTTTTTTAGGCGTGCATCACACGGTAAGCCTGAATTTTGTTTTACTCGCGACCCTAGTTATATTATTGAGTAAAAATAAAAAATCCAAATCTGTTATATATATGTGTACGATTGCCGCTCTTTCTATTGCGTTAAACTCTAACGGCATTTTGAAAAAAGATATGATCCACGCTAATAACCAATATAATACAATTTCCGCCGGCACATTAAAAAATGGCAACCGCTTGCTCAAAATCAATGAAAACTATTCATCAAGCTATAATGATAAGGGCGAAAAATTCCCCTATATCGAATTTGCAGAACGCGTTGGAATCACGCCAATTTTAAATGCTTATCCGGCCAAACAGATTTTAGTAATTGGCGCAGGTGGCTTTACATTCGGTCATAACGATACCAATAATATTTACACCTATGTTGATATAGACAAAGACCTTCAAGAGATTTCAGAGCGCTATTTATTGCAAGAACCCATTGGCGCGAATAAAACCTTTATTCCTAAACCCGCCCGCGCATTCTTAAGTGATACAGATAAAAAATACGATCTTATCTATCTTGATGCTTATTCAGGGGGGGCAACCCTTCCCGAACATCTGGTCACAATTGAATTTTTTGAACAGGTAAAAGCGCATATAAAAGATAAAGGTCTGATGATTTCTAACTTTATTTTATCTCCAAATTTTAAAAATGCATTTTCACAAAACATTGATAATACATTACACGCCGCTTTTCCATATATATCACGAATAGCTATTGATGAGCGCTATGATCTGTGGTCTGAAAGCGACACATTGAATACAAACATCGCTTATATATACCGCCATGAGGATCAAAATAATCGGGGGCATATTTATACAGATAATAAAAATACTGTCTTCTATGATAAACCCAAGAAAATGACCCCATAAGAGCAATATCATTCAATATTTATTTAAAAGCACATAAAGCAATGGCCAGACTTAATAATACATTCTTTCTTTTTACAATCATTCTTCTTGAAGGTTTTATTGTATTATCATCGGAACTTCTGGCCATAAGACAAACCCTTCCCTTTGTCGGTAGCGGAACTGATACGTTTTCCATTATTATTGCGGCCGTTCTGATGCCTTTAGCTTTCGGCTATCAGTCCGGTGGTCATTTTAAGCTCAAAAGAAAAGATGGATCATTTCAATCCATTAGAAAAAAACTCCTGTCCAATATTATAATTGCAAGTGCTATTCTCCTACCGGGGATGAGCTTCCTTATTCTAAATTTATTCTTCTTTGGACTTGAGGGAATGGGCATTGACAACGCTCTAATTCGACTAACAATTTATTGCCTGCTCTTTCTTGCTTTCCCTGTTTACTTGCTGGGACAAACAGTTCCTTTAATAAGCAACTATTTTTCAAAAGAGCGGCTGTCAAAAACAACCGGTTACATGTTGTGTTTTTCTACTTTAGGCTCCTTTGCAGGCTCTATTGCCACAACATTAGTCTTAATGCAACATATTGGCGTTCACCACACCACGAGTGTTCTTTTTGGCTTACTGACACTGCTTGTCTTTATGCTATCAAAGAAAAAAATGAATGATCAGTCCATGATCATGCTTGGACTATTCGGCATATGCCTGATTTTAAACTCTTATTCTGTAATGGATATTCTTCATATTGTTAAAAACAACAAATACAGCACCATTATGATCATGACATTGAATGAAGAAAACGATGAAACCCCTCACTTAATTATCAATAATAATGATTCATCCAAATATTCAAAAGAAGGCATAAAGCATGATTATGTCGAGTTAGCTGAGCGCATCACTCTAGATTCAATTCCCAAGGACGCCCCCCCTAAAGATGTGTTGATTATTGGCGCGGGCGGGTTTACTTTTGGGCATAATGATGAAAAAAATAATTTTGTATATATCGATATTGATAAAGACTTAAAAGAAATATCTGAAAAATATCTGTTAAAAGAAAAACTAAAATCTAATAAAACTTTTTACCCTCTACCGGCGCGTGCATATTTAAATTATACGGCTAAGAAATTTGATATTGTGCTCCTTGATGCTTATCTCGGTGGTTTAAGTATCCCTGAACATTTGGTAACACAAGAATTTTTTCAATCGATTAAAACCCATATAAAAGATAATGGCGTTCTTGTGACCAACTTTATTTTATCACCAAACTTCAACAATATATTTTCTAAAAGCATAGATGATACGATGCGTTCTGTATTCCCACATATTTCACGACAAAACACAGAACACGACTATAATTTATGGTCAGAAAATAACACATTAAGCGCAAATATAATGTATATATACAAACATAATAATTCCCCGATCGAGGCTGAATGATCAATGGAGTTTTTAATCAATACACTCAAAGGATCATATGAAAACCTGATTGAAATTTTAATAATTGGTTTAATCTGCTATTTCATTGAACGTATCAACCCAGCTGAAAAGGATGTCTCTTTCTTTAAAGATGATATGAAAAACGAAGCCTTCCTTGCCATTATCAATCTCGTGCTGTTTATACCTATTATCTCGATATTGATTGCTACGCTCATCAATATGACCTTGCGTCCCTTGCTGGGAGAGCAAATCTTGGCACCATATATTGAATCACTTCCCCTGATGGCTCAAATATTACTCGGTGTCCTGATTGTTGATTTTTCAACCTATTGGCGGCATCGGTTTACACATTTTTATATGTGGTCTTATCACTCTGTTCATCATAGCGCCCGCCACCTAACATGGTTGACTGGGCTTCGATTACACCCAATAGATCTTCTTGCTGGTGTGTTCCTAGACAGCCTTATTCTATATTTTCTGGGCTTCGGCGGTGCTGGCTTTCTTGGTACCATCCTCCTCATTAAAACTATGAACTATTTCACCCATGTGAATTTGAATTTAAAATTTGCAAAACCCCTGTGCTATATCATTGCATCACCGCATTATCACCGGTGGCACCATGCAACACAGCCATCTGCATATAATAAGAATTTCTGCGGGGCATGCCCGCTCTGGGATATTTTATTTGGAACCTATTACCACCCCCAAGATCTTCCTCCTGCCATGGGATTATCACCAAATGAACAAAAAAACTTCCCGGAATTTGGATATATAGGTTGGTTTACCTATCCGTTCAAACGAGAATATAAACGCCTAAAAAAGCAACGTATAAAATAATAACTAGAGAAAGCTTTGTGGGTCGATGTCGATATAGACGCGCACAGTTGAGGGCACTTTCACCCCATTCACCCATGCCGCCACGGTTGCCTGCACATTCACGCCTTTATCCGCGCGCACCAATAAGCGGTGCCTATGCCGCCCGCGCAACCTTGCAAAGGGCGCTGGCGCAGGGCCAAGGGTTTGTATTTTATGCCCGCTTTCCGTTATCCCTTGCGGCGAGGTTCGGCCTAAGGCCTTTGCCACATCAATAACTTGCGATTCCTCTCTGCCTGAGACTATGATGCCGACCAAACGGCTAAAAGGCGGCATATGCGCGACCTCACGTTCTGCCGATTCCACTGCCAAAAACTCATCACGGCTACCTTGCGCCATGGCCTTCATAATACGATGATCGGGCATCCAACTTTGAAGTAGAACGCGCCCTTTCTTGCTCTCTCGCCCTGCGCGCCCCGCCACCTGATTGAGCAGTTGATAAATTCGTTCCGCAGCGCGTAAATCTCCCCCCTTCAGACCCAAATCCGCGTCGACCACACCAACAAAGGTTAGATTAGGAAAGTGATGCCCCTTTGCGATGATCTGAGTACCGATAATAATATCAACCTCATTATTCGAAATTTTATTCAACATCGCCTTAAGCTCTTCATGGCTCTCCGCCATATCACTGGCTAAAATCATAATACGCGCGTCGGGGAATAAGCCTTTGGCCTCGTCAAAAATCCGCTCCACCCCCGGCCCACATGCGGCGAAGCTGTCTATGTCATCACAAGACGGACAATGTTTTGGTATCGGCGTATGAAAGCCGCAATGATGGCAATGCAACTTACCACTGCGTTTATGCTCCACCAGCCACGCGGTGCATCGCGGGCATTCCATCCGATGACCACATGTGCGGCAAAGCGTCAACGGGGCATAACCACGACGGTTAAGGAATAACAAAGCCTGCTCCCCCGCATCAATGGTCTTCTGTACCTCGTCAATCATGGATTTAGACAAGAACGATTGCCGCTCAGGCTTATCCGCACGTAAATCAACAATAGATATATCAGGCAAGGTTGCGCCGCCATAACGGCTTTCCAAAACCAAATGCTTATATTTTTCATCCCATGCATTTATCATAGTCTCAAGGCTTGGCGTTGCTGAAACCAAAACCACGGGGATTTTACCGATAGAGGCGCGCAAAACCGCCATATCCCGCGCGTGATAAATCACGCCGTCTTCCTGCTTATAGGCTTGGTCATGCTCCTCATCGACAATAATAAGCCCAAGATTTTGATACGGCAAAAACAATGCAGAGCGCGCGCCAACCACCACGCGCGTATCACCACTCGCCACGCCGCGCCACCCATCACGCCGTTGTGCAGGCGTAAGATGAGAGTGCCAAAGCGCAGGTGCGCAGCCAAAGCGCGTACGAAACCGATCAAGAAAAGCATTAGAAAGCGCGATTTCCGGCAATAAAATAACAACTTGCTTTCCTGCTTTTAAGGCTTCGCCAACGGCTTCAAAATAAACCTCCGTTTTACCTGCACCCGTGACCCCGTCAAGCAAGCTTGGGCGGTATTCACCGCTTTGTACATCTTCGCATAACTCATCGGCGACCATTTGTTGATCCTCTGATAAATCGGCCAAATGCCCCTGCGGGTCGGGATCAATGCAGGGCGCTGGTGATATGACACTCACCGCTTCTAGTAAATTCTTATCGGTCATACCACGTATGACTGCTGCACTGACTCCCGCTAAATCTGCGGCTTCGCTTGCGCTACGCACGCGGCCATCACGCATAACATTAATAACCTTTTGCCGTTGTGGGGTAAGCTTTTGCGCGGGCGCATCTTCGGCGATACGATACCCTGTCGCAGGCTTAGGCGGGTATAGGCCGGCAGGAGCGCTCATCGCCATTTTCAGCACCGAACCCTTAGGCGAAAGCGTATAACGCGCAACCCAATCAATAAACTTGCGCGTATCCTCTGTCATAGGTTCGAGATGATATTTAGAAATCATTGATTTAAGCTTAGCCGGCGCGACATCCCCCGCGGCCTGCCCCCAGACTACGCCCGTGATCTCACGATTACCAAGGGGAACACAAACATAATCGCCAATGCCAACATGCAAACCTTCAGGCAATAAATAATCATAGGCCTTATCCACAGGATACGGCACTAAAACAGCCATTGCATGCCCCGTTTTCACAGGCGGTGGATTATCTGTTGGCTCATTAAAGAGTTTTGCTTGAAAATTATCCTGCATATGATTAGGTATATCCCTGATAACGCCCACGCGTAAATAATGAAATGATCTTATAAGGATAACACTATGAAATTTTTTGTCGATACCGCCGATATAAATGAAATCAAAGATTTGGCTTCAACAGGTCTTTTGGATGGTGTGACAACCAATCCTTCTATCATTGCAAAATCAGGGTTACAATTTCTTCCACTTATCAAGGAAATCACTGAAATCGTCAGTGGCCCCGTAAGTGCAGAAGTTGCCTCGACCGATTACGCAACAATGCGCAAAGAAGCTGAAGTTCTCCGCAAAATTGCTGATAACGTCGCGGTGAAAGTCCCATTGACACAAGATGGCCTTAAGGTCTGTAAAGAGCTTTCCGATGAAGGCACAATGGTCAATGTCACACTTTGCTTCTCTGCCGGACAAGCATTATTAGCCGCAAAAGCAGGCGCAGCTTTTATCTCACCTTTTGTTGGTCGCCTCGATGATCTTAGCCAACAAGGCCTTGATTTGATTGCAGATATTTGCACAATCTATAATAACTACCCTGAATATGATACCGAGGTTTTGGTGGCATCTGTGCGCAACCCAATGCATATTATAGAATCGGCCAAAATGGGCGCGCATGTTATGACGGCTCCACCAAGTGTCATCAAACAGCTCTATAACCACCCTTTGACAGATAAAGGTTTGGCCGCATTTGTAGAAGATTGGGCAAAAACAGGACAAAGTATCTTGTAATTTCCATGCAGAAGCGTGTATTATGGTAAAAAAAATATTTGAGTTTTAGATTATGAAACACGCTTCGCTTATAAATACCTTTATTCTTGCCGCCACAACCACACTCGCGGGCTGCGACTGGATGGGCTGTGATAATGTCTATGAAGGCGAAAAGAATATAAGCGCCTGCAACGCACGTGTAGAAAACGGCAAAGCAGAGGAAAAGGCCGAGGCTGCCGAAGCTTACCGAGGCTATATAAAGGAAAGAATAACTCCGGAACAACGTGCCGCAGAAGCTTTTTTTGCTCAAAACTTAGTCAATTTCATTCCCGCGGGGCCACAAAGCCCGGGCGTCTCCGATTATCACATCAATGATTTGGGAAAAGAATTACAAGAAAACCTCTCTGATAATAATAAAATACAGAGCATTTTAACTCAAGAGCACGGTTTTCCTGAACAAAATTTCAACGCCTCTGACTTAAGCATTGTATTTAAATGCCATGAAAACAGACCAAACCCGATAGGTGTTTATGGCGGAGAGCGCAAGCATGATACCTCAAGCGGAAGAAGTGCCGTCAGTGAACGTATCACCCAATGTATTGTTCATGAATTAATATAGACCTTATATCCGAAAATCAGGACTATCCATTTACAAAACAAAAAAGGAGTGCCTATAAATATATAGACACTCCTTCTAAATCTTATCTGTTTTATGCTCTTGGCACTAAAACTTACGCTGCGTCTTTTAAGTTCGCTGCGCTCTCTTTATTTCTTTGAGTATCTTTTTGAATCTCAAAGCTGATTTTTTGACCTTCTTTCAAAGTTCTCCAACCAGCTTGCTCAACAGCACTGATATGAACGAAAACATCGCCGCCGCCATCATCATTTTGAATAAAGCCAAAGCCTTTGTTTTCGTTGAACCATTTAACTGTACCTGTAGACATATTATTTCCTTATTAAATATATATAAAACCATACACCCTTACAAAATGTAAAGGCATACAACAACGCGTAGAATAACGACTACACACTAAAACTTGTTTGAAAATGGTGAGGTTGTTTAAACAATCACGTATCAATGTAAAACAATGATACTTTTCTTAAGCTCGATATAGAGGCTCTTCCAGAGCTGTAGGGCATTCATGACAGGTATTGCGCCGGATGTCAAACTTTTCATTCAGACAATATCATCTATCAATTTCGTAGAAACCATAAAATATCAGTGAATGCCCTGTAAAAACCTATATATACAGGGCAATCTATATGCTAAAATCCTTTGTATTATGAGTATAATCAAAGACATGACAGACAATAAAAAAAGCATAACCGAAAACGATATTATTGCCTTTTTACGCGATAACCCTACGTTTTTAAAGGATAACCCACAGGCTTGTGACCTCCTGCACCCGCCAGCCACGAGCGGCGGCAAAGGTATTGCTGATTTTCAAAGTTATATGATCGCCCGCCTGAAAGCGGATAAAGAGGAAGTTATAACCTCGACCCGTGAATTGGTTGAAAATGCGCGATCCAATATGAATAATCAGCAACGCATCCATACCGCGGTATTGCGCATATTAGAAGCGCGCAGCTTTGATGACTTTATCCATTGCATTACGATGGATTTATCTTCGATATTGCATGTTGATATATCTGTATTGGTGGTTGAAACCAATGATACGGACATTCCGCATGTGCATCAAAACGGCATTCGTATCCTGCCTGAAGGGACAATTGATAAATGGATGAACGGCAAAAATGTTTTGCTACAAGATAATATCAGCGGGATCGAAGCCATATATGGCGGCGGCGCGACGCTTGTTTGCTCTCAAATTCTATTGCGGGTTGATATATCCATGAACACCCCGCCCGCAATTCTTGCCTTCGGCAGCCGTGACCCCAATTTATTCCATGACGGGCAAGCCACAGATCAAATCCTTTTCCTTGCCCGCGTGATTGAAAGGTGTTTTCGTTCATGGCTCAATATTCCACGGTAAAACCTGAAATACTTGATAAATGTGCCGCAGATTTGCGCGCGATGACCCTTAAATGGATTGATTATTTACGCTATGAAAAAAAGCTATCCCCTCATACATTACGGGCCTATGGCGCGGATGTTGGACATTTCATTGTCTTCCTTTTTGATTATCTGGGTAAAAACCCTTGCATCGACGATCTCTCCGAAGTCAGAATCAACGGCTTTCGCAGTTGGATGTCGCAAAAAGCAATGGATGGCACAAGCAATGCCAGCCGTGCGCGGTCTTTATCAGGGGTTAAAAACTTCATTACATGGCTGGATAAACAAGGCATTATGCATAACGCCGCCATTAACACAGTACGCAGCCCAAAACTGCCCCATAAAATTCCTCGCCCGATGCACCAAGATCAAGCTATAAATTTAATCGATAATGCTGGCTTCCTTGAGAGAAAAGACTGGATTGGAGCTCGAAACTATGCGCTTTTCATACTGCTTTATGGCTGCGGTTTACGTATTAATGAGGCACTGTCCTTAAATATAAGAGATTTCCCGCGTGATGAATTTTTGCGCGTCACGGGTAAGGGAAATAAAGAGCGTCAAGTACCAGTTCTGGCCATTGTTGAAA
>CAXBFT010000063.1:0-9847 GCA_963974945.1 uncultured Alphaproteobacteria bacterium | reverse complement strand
GATCCTGCAACATGGGTAAAAACGCAGCGTAATGCGCCATGCCCTTGTGGATCAGGTAAAAAATACAAGCAGTGCCATGGACAAATTGCCAGACAAAACTAAAATTGATGTTGTCATCTTTGGCGCAGGCATTGCAGGACTTTGGACGTTTAATCGTTTAAAAAGCTTGGGCTATGATGTTCTTCTGCTTGAAAAAAAAGCGATCGGTTGCGGTCAAACCCTTGCATCACAGGGGATTATTCATTCAGGTTTGACCGCAACCGATCGCTTTAGCTGGAAAAGTTAATAAACTTGCGCGATCCATCAGCGCAATGCCTAATTTATGGCGTGCCGCCTTACGCGGTGAAGGCGATGTCAATTTAAGCGCCGCGCAGATGCAATCACCATCACAACATCTGCTTATTCCTTCAGGCTTTATGGGTGGACTGACCAAATTAGTGGCACAACGCGCCCTAGGTAATAATGTCCACTCCATTCCTAAGGATGAATGGCACAGTGATATAAAGGCATCAGGCTTTAGGGGTTCGCTTGTCTTTATGGACGAGCCTGTATTAAATATACCAAGCGTGCTTCGCGCTCTTGCAGATCCTTATAAAAATGCAATTCGTAAAATCACAGAAGATCAGGCCAATGCACCTTTTGAATATTTAAAAGATCATAATATCGCTGCGAAACGCATTATTTTCACAAGCGCCGCAAGCAATTATACGATTGCTTGCCAATACGGTCATGACAAAGGCCTTGAAACGCAAAAAAGGCCACTTGTGCAGGGTATTATGAAGAATGCGCCCTTCCCGCTATTTGCCCATTTGGTTGGCAAGACAGATAAACCTGTGGCCTCTATCACATCTCATTATATAGAAGATGGTACATTGGTTTGGTATCTTGGCGGCGGCGTTGCAGAATGTAAGAAAGAGACAAATCCCCAAGATATTATAAAGGCGGCGCTTAAGGGGCTTCAAACCTACCTGCCCCATATCGATTTTTCTAATGTAGAATGGGCAACTTTGCCGATTGATCGGGTTGAGGGTAAATCAAAAACAGATAGTTGGATGCCGGATACTCCCACCATCCACCATACAGAAGATGCACTTTATTGTTGGCCCACGAAATTGACCTTTGCGCCGATGCTTTCCGATATGATTTTGGATGAGTTGAACAAACACGATATTACGCCCTCACAAAACGCATCAAATTTTGACTTTCTGCCTCAGGCGGATTACGCTAAACCCCCATGGGATAATGTAAAATGGAAAAAATAGGGCTTGGAAAAACAGGAATCATGGCCTCTCGTTTAGGGTTAGGCACAGTTAAATTTGGTCGTAATCAAGGGATAAAATACCCACAAGACTTTGAAATACCGGATGAAGACTTCCTATCTGAACTACTTTCCTTGGCAAAATCCCTTGGCATAAATATGCTTGATACTGCTCCATCTTATGGTTTGAGTGAGGAACGTTTGGGTCGCCTTTTAGACGGGCAAAGAGATGATTGGGTAATTGTCGGCAAGGTCGGCGAAGAATTTGAAAATGACGTGTCCTCCTATAATTTTACAGCCGACCACGCCGAGATGAGTCTTGAACGTAGCCTTAAACGTCTGAATACAGATTATATTGATGTTTTACTCATCCATTCAGACGGATCAGATATGGATATTTTGCAAAATGATGCATTTATTCAAAAATTGAATGATTTCAAAGCCCAAGGATTAGTAAAAGCCATTGGTGCATCGACAAAAACGGCGCTTGGCGGGATCAAAGCTCTGGAGCTTATGGATATAGTCATGGCAATGCATACCGCAAATTATACAGATGAAAAACCCGTATTAGATTACGCACAAGATCGCCACAAAGGTGTGATTTTGAAAAAAATATTCTCTAGCGGTCACACTCAAAGCACAGAAGATGCGCTGCGTTTTGCCTTTTCTCATAAGGGCGCAAGCGCCGCAATTATAGGCACGATAAACCCCGATCATCTTCGTAAGAATGTTAACGCGTTTAATGCTATCCAGGAGCAAACCTAAATATCAAAGTCATCATTTTTTTCAGGTGGGGTAACACGTACGACGGTAATTTGATTACGTTGTTTACGCACAATATCAATTTTAAAATTGTGAAAACGAAATGTTTGACCGACATCCGGCACCATTTGTGATTCATAGAGAACAAGCCCCGCAATGGTGGAATACTCATCATCATTCAATCCCCAATCAAATTCACGATTTAGATCACGAATTGAAACAGTACCGTCAACAACATAAGAGCCATTTGGAAGCTTACGCACACCACGCATCGGTTCATCATGTTCATGAATCACAAATGGTGCCGGATGTCGGTCAAACAGATTTGTAGTTTCAGGAATAAACCATGGCTCCATCATAATACGGGGCATATCAATATCCTGCACCTTACCACCGACATCCAACAGCTCACGTAAAAGCTGCTTCGAATGGATAACACCCACGATATTATCAGGATTATCAAGCCATAAAGGCAGACGCGTATAGGGGCTATTCATGACTTCGGCAACAATTTTATCCATTGGTTGATCTATATGGATTAAAGCAACATTTTTTCGATGCACCATAATATCTTCAACATCAACCTCGGCAAGCTCCAAAATAGAGCGCAGCATTGCGCGTTGTTCCTGAGTCTCTTGCTCCGGCCCTTCATGCATTTCAATGACCCCTCGTAATAGCTCCAAATGTGATCCTGCAGCAACCATTGAAATGTCCACTCCAAATAATTTAAGAACGCGGCGTACAATCCATGTTACGGCCTCAGTTATCGGCGCAAATACAATAATAACAACACGGATCACCGGCGCAATGCGCATCGCAAGGCTTTCCGCATTATGAAAGGCATAAGTCTTGGGCAGAACCTCGGCAAAGATCAAAACCAGTAAGGTCATTATCAATGTGGCATATACAACCCCTGCCTCACCAAAAACCTTCATCAAAACACTGGTAGCTAGAGCAGAAGCCATAATATTAACCAAATTATTACCAAGCAAAAGCGCGCCAATCATGCGGTCTTTATGGTCGCGAATACGATTAACCATGGCTGCGCGTTTACTGCCCTCTTTCTCTCTGGACATCAGGCGAACGCGTGAGGCTGCGGTTAAGGCGGTTTCTGATCCTGAAAAGAATCCCGATAAAACCAGAAGAACAAAAATAATAAAACCTGAAAAAATTAACCCGATGTCCATCGACATTTACTCCCCGGATAAAGACTGTTGCACCGTATCACGAACCAATTGCTCTGGCACCTCTTTTGAAATAAAGGCCTGACCAATGCCTGATACTACGATAAAAATCATAACATTATCCATGGCCTTTTTATCGCGGCGCATTGTAGCAATTAAATCATCAACATTTGTACGAATATTACGGGCATCTACTGGCAATCCCATGGCCTTAAAATGATCTTTTACCAATTGGGCATCCTCAGGCGGGCAAAGCCCCATCTTCACAGACAGATCAAAGGCCATAACAGTGCCAATAGAAACGCCTTCTCCATGTAATAATGAGCCATCATAGCCTGCAGCGGCCTCTAGCGCATGACCAAAAGTATGGCCTAAATTCAACAAGGCACGTTTTCCGCCTTCACGCTCATCGGCTTCGACAACGGCGGCTTTAGCCTTACAGCTCACCTCAATGGCATAAGATATAGCCTTTGGATCAAGATCGATGATGGATTTTGCATTGCTTTGCAACCAATCAAAGAAAGAGCGATCGCCAATCAAGCCATATTTAACAACTTCGGCATATCCAGCAAGAAGCTCTCGGCGAGGCAGCGTTTTAAGACTATCAATATCCGCGATGACGGCTTCAGGTTGATAAAATGCACCGACCAAATTTTTACCGTATTGTGTATTAATTCCCGTCTTCCCGCCGACCGAACTATCAACCTGTGAAAGTAATGTTGTGGGGATTTGTATATAAGGCACGCCGCGCATCACGGTAGAAGCAGCAAATCCTGCCAAATCACCGATAACGCCGCCGCTCACGGCAAAAACAACAGAATTACGATGAATATTATGCTCTAACATCCATTCATGAAGTTGAATAAGGCGTTCGTAAGATTTTGTTTTCTCACCAAAGGGCAAAACCATAACATCGCAAAATCCTACACCCAAAGATTCAAGCTGCGCTTTCACAGTCAACGCATAAGACTCAACATTTTCATCTGTGACGATAAACGCCTTTTTTCCCTTCATTTCAAATGGCAAATACGCCCCCAAATTTGTAAGAAGGCTTTGCCCGATATTGATGTTATATCCGCGTGTATCCAAATCAATTTTTACGATCTTATTTTCCATCATCATTCCTGCTATTATTATATTCTTCAAGGGCCGCTATAATTTTTTCAACTGCGTTTTTTATACCATGGTTATTCTCTATATGAATATCAGCCAGAGCATAATTCTCTGAGCGTTTTTCTATCAAACCTTTCAACGCCGCTTTTGGATCATCTACCTGTAATAATGGGCGTTTTTTGTTGTTTTTAACCCGCGCGTAAATCGTTTCAACATCAGATTGAATCCAAATACTAATTCCCCTTGCCTTTACCTGCTCAATATTATCTATGCGCGTAAAAGCGCCGCCGCCGCACGCAATTACACTTGGTGCACGAGATAGAATTTCTGATATGGCTTTGCCTTCCATACGTCTGAATGCCTCTTCGCCCTCTTTTTTAAAAATATCAGAGATCGCGCGCCCTTGGCTTTTCACAATATAAGCATCAACATCATAAAACGGTAAATTCAAATGATTTGCCAATACCATACCAACGGCGCTTTTACCGCACCCCATCATGCCGACAAGTACAATAGGCTTGTTTATATTTTTACTATCCAAATCCATCGCTTTAATTATGCTTCCAGCTTTGCTATAAGGTATTACTGTTTACATAGAGATATACAATTTTACAACATGAAGTAACAAAACTATGCCTTTCTTACTCAAAATACTTTTTACACTCATCTTCCTTACCATTGTGGGCGGGGCGATATTCTTAGCTATAAATGATGTCTCAATACCTCAGGACACAATCACAAAAGAAATTCCAATTGAGCAGACACAAAAATGAAATTAAAACGATATTTCCTATTCCCCCTATGCACAGCCATTGCCCTTATTGCAGTATCAGCACATGCACAAGCCGACATTGATTATGCTGCCATAGAATCACTTGGCATTTATGATCAAGCAAATGAAAAATCTCTTGGCACAAGCCTTTATCAAGAAGCAAATCGTTCTGAGCTCATATATTTTATGAATGCAATTCCCTCAAGCTCTTGGGGTGCGCTGGATCATATCTATAATGACTTATTACTGACATCTGCGGATGCAAATATCATAAATAATGACATTCCTGGAAGCGACCTTAACAACCTTTTAAGCGTACGTCTTAATGTTTTAATCAAGCGTGGATTGGCCGCCCAAGCAAATAGCCTCTATTCGAAACTGGAAGATGTTTCACAATCAGAATCCATTGCCCGCGCAGGGGTTTTAAGCTTTTTATTCAGTGGGAAGAAAGCACTTGCTTGTTTAGATGAAAAAACATTATTCCCCCACTTCAAAGATATAGATTTTTGGAAAGATTTGGATTTGTTCTGTACGTATACCCACATCACAGATAAAGCGGCCTTAGCCGAAGTGAAAGAAAAAGCACAAAGCGCTGTTTTAAAATCAATCATCGAATCTGATACATATAAGGTTACATACGCACCAGAAATATTTGCCGAATTATCTGAATTTGATAGAGCCATATTAACGGCTGATAAGAGAATATTATTAGATGCAGAACACATGACATCTGTATCTAAGCTACCGCCTTTAGACATCACATCACTCTTATTGCAAGATAATATAAGCATAGAAAACAAGGCAAAATTATTATCAGCCTCAGTTGTCGCTGGCATAAGTACGAAGGACGACATTATCACCTTCTATACCCAAATTTTAGAAGACAAAGAAAATAAGAGTGATATAGCTGCTTTGGCAAAGCTCTATGATGAAACTAAGGACAGTTTTCTTGGCCTTAAACGTGATGAAAAGATTGCTCAAGCATTCACCCTATCCCAGCAATATGGTGAAGCGTTGATTCTTCCATTTTCCCCTGTGCTGGCAAAGATGACGATTGGCAACGATTTATCACTTGATAATGCGTATCGCGCGGCCCTTATCCTTATCCAAAATAATCAAATTTTACCGGCGCATTGGGCGAAGGATTTAGAACGCTTAGTAAACGATAAAAAAAACGACAATACAAAGGTTTATTGGCTATTATTAGCAGTAAATTCTCTTCACATATCAAAGGATGAAGACCTTGATAATAATATAAATCAGGCATTATCAATGCTTATTAACAATAATGCACATGCAGCAGCCCTGAAAAATATTATAGAAAATGTTGACAGAACACCTGTTTATAGTGATAAATTTCGCTACGTTTATGAAAATGATTTTGACTCGGCTTGGAATACACGTTATATCATGCCTCCCGCTATCCTTATGGATGCGCTAAGACACTCGAGTGAAAATCAAAATGTGGGACTATCCTTGTTAATCTCCGCCTATATTCTGGGCCAGATTGATGCGAATGTCATACATGAACGGAATTTGAGCGATATTACAATCGCTCTACAAAAAACTGGATTAGAAACACTGTCTCGCAATATTTTGGCACAGGCCATTTTAGAGGCAGGATATAAAGGAGATTAAAATGGCTAAACCTGGACGCCCCGCAATGCCAAAGCCGGAATTAAACCCGCTTGTAGATGCTTTTCTTGACATGCTTACAACTGAGCGTGGCGCGGCTATGAATACACGTCAAGCATATTGGCGTGATTTGGCTGATGTATCTGCCTATTTGAAATCACAAAACAGTGATATTGATCGCGCAAGCACAGATCAGCTTAAGTCATATTTGAAAGATCTAAGTGAAAAAGCGAATACAAAAGGCACGAATAAAGGCACAATCGCTGTACGTACAGTTGCTCGTCGTCTTTCTGCCCTACGCCAGTTTTATCGCTATCTTGTATCAGAAGGCCGTCGTGAAGATGACCCAACATCTACAATTGAAAGCCCAAAACAAGGCCGCACTTTGCCTAAAACATTAAGCGAGGATGAGGTAAATACCCTTATTAAAACGGCAAGTACAGATCAAGATGCTGAAAGCTATCGTTTGGTTTGTTTACTTGAAATGCTCTATGCAACGGGTCTTCGTGTATCTGAACTTGTTGGTTTGCCTCTTTCTGCGATTGATGAAAAGGCAGAAATGCTTATCGTTGCGGGTAAGGCTGGGCGTGAGCGCATGGTTCCACTTTCAACACCTGCAAAAACAGCTTTGACAAAATATCTTAGCTATCGCAAAGAGCATATCAGCGTAGATGACAAGGATGCTAAAAACAATAAATGGCTTTTTCCATCTAAAACATCAGGTAGTGGGCATTTAACACGCCAACGCTTTGCTCAACTTTTAAAAGATTTGGCAAAAGCAGCTGAAATTGATGAAGACCGCGTTAGCCCACATGTTCTAAGACATGCATTTGCAACGCATCTTTTAAATAATGGCGCGGATCTGCGTTCAGTTCAAAAAATGCTTGGACATGCAGATATTGCAACAACACAAATTTATACCCATATCCTTGGCGAAAGCATGAAGGAAACAGTGAAAGAGAAACATCCTCTTTCAAAAACGGGTACAGATAGCTAGTCTTAAAGATCTTCAACGGCGTTAAACGGCGGGGCATTTTATTTCCGCCGTTTTTATACAAAGAAATGGTGATGTAATGAGTCAACTAGACTTCGAAAAACCGATATTAGAGCTCGAAAGCAAAATAGCAGAGCTAAGGCATATGAATACCGATGCCGAAGTGAATATTGCGGATGAAATTGTGCGCATGCAATCTAAAGCGGATAAGCTTTTGAATCAAACCTATGGCAAATTAACTGCCGCACAAAAAGTTCAAGTAGCGCGCCATCAAGAGCGCCCGCATATGATTGATTACCTAAAGGACATGATTACAGATTTCACGCCATTGGCAGAAGATCATGCGCTTATTGGTGGATTGGGACGTTTTAGAGGGCAATCTTGCGTCATTCTCGGGCAGGAAAAAGGCCACGACACCCAAAGCCGTGTTAAGCGTAATTTCGGCATGACACGCCCTGAAGGCTATCGCAAGGCACAGCGCCTTATGAAAATGGCACAACAATTCCAAATTCCTGTCATTACACTTGTTGATACGGCGGGTGCATATCCTGGTGTCGGTGCAGAGGAACGTGGGCAATCAGAAGCCATCGCTAAATCAATTGAAACCTGCCTTCGTACAGAGGTGCCTATCATTTCTGTTGTTATTGGTGAGGGTGGATCAGGCGGCGCAGTGGCGATTGCAGTAGCAGATAAAATCTACATGCTAGAGCATTCTATTTATTCCGTTATTTCACCAGAAGGCTGCGCATCTATTCTATGGCGCAGTGGTGAGTACGCAAAAGATGCGGCGGCGGCCCTAAAGCTTACAGCACAGGACCTTTACGAATTAAAACTCATTGATGCCATTATTGAAGAGCCTATTGGCGGCGCTCATCGTAAGAAAGCTCAAACCATAAAATCTGTTGGCGATCAAATCGAAAAAGGCCTGTCAGAGCTATCTCCTTGGGATAGACAATCACTTATCAAAAATCGACGTAAAAAATTCTTGGCCTTTGGTCAAAATATTTAAATCGTACAGACATTAATAAGAAAAACTCCTTAGAATCGACAGATCCTAAAGAGTTTTTTATTATCATTTTTTTACGTTATCATTCTGTACTTTATGAATGATTTTTTTCCGTGTACCACGCTTAAAGAATTTCTCAAAATCCTCAGGGATGCGCGCCCTTAGCTTCATATCATCAAAACTTCCATGTCCAGCCTTAGCGTGTCCCTGCTCTGTTGACGCGGAACGATAATACAGCATTAAAAAAACACGAATTGCCGCTGTCAAAGAGGTTTCATCTCTTTTTCTAATGCAAACCAGAGAGCATATATCATTAAGAGCAGCCCACATCTCGGGTTCCAACCGAATAGATGTTCGGCGACCAAATATAGTTACATTTCTACTCACTAAAGAGCTTTGAACACCAACTTCTGAAGTTGGTATTTCCGAGCCCTCACATGCTACATTTTTCATATTACCCCACACGCACATAAATTAAGTAAAGTCATTCAATTGAATGAATACTATAATACCATCAGAATAAATGCAACTATAGAGTTTTTTATTGTGTCTTTTTTATGTTTATAGTTAATGCGTGGATTTTATGCATCTCATTTTGCAACGCACCATAAATTGCCCGCTGACCTTCTACTCGTCCCATTTTAGATAATACCCCCGCGGTGATATTTACCATAAAATGGCTCTCCCCAGTCCCGTTATCACCAGCGTGCCCCTTATGAAGATGACTCTGATTTACAACCTCAAGATTAGTTGGTTCGAATTTTTCATGTAGTTTATTTTCAATTTCTTCTAGTAATGACATCACATACACTCATTTTTTTTTGCTGCACTCATTAAATGTCTATATAATGATTTGTGATATGCCTAGAATTATTTTGAAATATAAATCACCTGAATTTGCGGATACATCTATTCGCCAAGAGAATCTCGCCTGTGAAATGCCGGGCTGTTGCTCAAATGCGGAACATAAAGCACCTAAGCATCGGGGCTTAAATGAATATTATAGCTTTTGCTTTGACCATGTGAAGGAATATAATAAGGCATGGGATTTTTTCTCCGGTATGTCAGAACATGATATTCAAAATCATATGAGAGAGAGCCTGTACGGTGACCGCCCTACTTG
>CAXBFT010000062.1:0-9957 GCA_963974945.1 uncultured Alphaproteobacteria bacterium | reverse complement strand
CCGCGCCCAGCGGATCAAAGCCGCCATGCAAAATAGCCACAAGCCCTTGCGCCTGTATCACGGGAATAATATCGGCCGCGCGCTCGGCATTTTCGGGGCTATAGGCGACCTCAACCACGGACATATTTTTCTCATAGCCGGAGCTGCGGTTAATGGTAAACGCCATTTGCCGAATATGCCCGATCAGATCAAGCATATTAGAAAAATCATCTATCCGCACATAAATCCCGCATGGTGGGCTTCCGCTCTTGTCTGCGCTCATGGTTTGTGGTTTCCTTAAATCTATAGAATTTCAATATAGTTGTGCTAATGGAAAACATCCTCCAAATCAAGAACCTTTGCGTTGACTTCAAAACCCCAAGCGGCATCTTCACCGCCGTAAAGGGCATAAGCTTTGACGTTAAACACGGAAAAACCGTGGCATTGGTCGGGGAATCAGGATCCGGAAAATCAGTCAGCGCCCTTTCTGCTATGCGGCTTTTACCCTACCCCGCCGCCTCACATAGCGCCGATTCCTCAATTTTATTTGCAGGCGAAGAATTGCTGAATAAAGGCGAGAGCTATATGCGCGCCATTCGCGGTCAACAAATCGGGATGATCTTTCAAGAACCACAAAGCGCCCTAAACCCACTTCACACCATCGAAAAACAAATCGCCGAAGTCCTGAAAATCCATCAGGGGATGAGCAATGACAAAGCCCGCGCGCGGGTGTTAGAGCTTCTGGATATGGTACAGCTCCCCCATTTAAAACAACGCCTAAATGCCTATCCGCATGAGCTTTCAGGCGGGCAGCGTCAACGTGTGATGATCGCAATGGCTCTGGCCAATAACCCCGAACTTCTGATCGCAGATGAACCGACAACTGCTCTTGATGTCACAGTTCAGGCACAAATCCTTGAGCTTTTACAAGATTTGCAAAAAGAACTTAATATGGCGATGCTCCTGATCACCCATGATTTATCGGTGGTTGAGAAAATGGCCGATTATGTTTGCGTCATGCGTCATGGCGAGATGATGGAGCAAAATGATACAAAATCCCTTTTCGCCGCGCCTCAACATGATTACACCAAAATGCTTCTCGCCACAATTCCGCGCGGAACGGCTAAGCCTATTGTTGATAACGCGCCTATCCTTATGCAGGGCGCAGGCATAAAAGTTCACTTCCCTAATAAAAAGAATTTCTTTGGCAGGCCCCTATCATATATTAAGGCCGTTGATGATATTGACATTACAATCCGTAAGGGTGAAACCCTTGGTGTGGTTGGCGAATCCGGATCAGGGAAAAGTACATTGGGTTTGGCGGCTCTACGCCTTATCTCATCCCAAGGGAACATTGATTTTGATGGTGTGAGCATCTCGACGCTTAACCAAAAATCAATGCGTCCCTTGCGATCGCGCATGCAAATTGTGTTTCAAGACCCATATGCTTCGCTCTCTCCACGGATGAGCGTTGCACAAATTATCGAAGAAGGTCTTACCCTACATCAAAAAAACCTATCTGTGAAAGAGCGCGATGATCTGGTGATTAAGGCCTTGCAAGATGTCCATATGGATGAGAAGACGCGCCATCGCTATCCGCATGAATTCTCGGGCGGGCAACGTCAACGCATCTGCATCGCCCGCGCTATGGTGCTTAACCCTGAATTTGTAGTGTTAGATGAACCAACCTCTGCCTTGGATGTTTCGGTCCAGGCCGAAGTTGTTGATTTGCTGAGAGAGCTACAGGAAAAGCACAATCTGACCTATATGTTTATCTCCCATGACTTGCGCGTCGTGCGCGCCATGAGCCATCATGTACTGGTAATGAAAGATGGTAAAGCCATTGAATTCGGCAGCGCAAAAGAGGTTTTCGAAACCCCAAAGCAAAACTATACCAAAGCTCTGCTTGATGCGGCGATGAATTTAAAGGCCCGAAAAACGGCTTAACCCTATTTTTCCGTTGCATTGCCTTATAAAGCCGTGTTAAACACTTTGAAACCTTTTATAAGGTAAACTTAATTTTTAAACCAATTAGAAAGAGGTGAGCACTGTGGTCAGTGTGAACGTTCGAGATAATAATGTCGATCAGGCATTACGCGTTCTTAAAAAGAAAATGCAACGTGAAGGCATTTTCAGAGAGATGAAACTTCGTCGTCATTACGAGAAGCCGTCTGAAAAAAGAGCACGCGAAGACGCCGAAGCAATTCGTCGTAGCCGTAAGATGGATCGTAAACGTCGCGATCGCGACGGATATTAATATCCATCCATATTTATATTTTAAAAACTGCCCTCATCTTTCGAAGGCAGTTTTTTTTATGCCTGCGCCTATCTGCTCTATTAAGATATAATCAACCATGTTAAGATAGAATGCATAATCAAATGGCTTGTGATATGAGAAATTATTTAAAAAAACTAATCTTCTGCGCTGCTGCACTTATCATGTTGCATCCCAATAGCGGTGATTGCCAAGAACCGCAGCAAAAAGAAAGAGTAACCCCAAAACGTCAAATTGAATGGAGTTTTCATGAATCCATCAGTTATATGTTTGATACAAAATTTCCTAAAGATTATAAATACAGAATATTCCCCTTTCAGTTTAATGAAAACACCATCGCCTATGGCGGTGAGATCGTATCGACCATAGACGCTGAAAAGCCGGAAGATAAAAAGGACTTTGTTGTAAAATTCATACAAACCTTTGGTGATGAGCTTTCTGCACCAAGAGCAAAATATATATTGCAAAAAGCTGCATTCCGATATGAGAGCATTGCACAATCAATGAATGGGGAACTTATTACAAACGAAGACATTAATGTGAAAGGGTTTTTGGGTAAAAATCTGTATGTTCTCTACACAGAAAACAATCAAAAATATGGTTTAAGAGTAAAAATATATGTAACCAATTACGGCATCGTTGAACAAGCCTTAATTGCGCCCAGCAGATCAATATTTTCTTACAAGGCAGAAGATTTCTTTAACTCCATCTTCTTGTATGACGGCAGAGTAACAAGCGAGGCACCGATTGGCACCGGATGGGAAGATCATCAAGCAAAAACAAAAACATTCACGGCGACGCTCCCCCAAAAAAACAGCTATTTTATGACAGACGCACCTGTATTCTCAATGAAAAAACACAATGAAGTTATGAACGCTGTCATTAACGATCCGGTTTTAGAGAATAACGCCTATTTTAACATTTCAAGCTATAAAATGAGTGCTCCCCTGACACAAAACAATGCCCAAATACTCATATTTAAAAATCATATTAAAAGATTTGCAGAAAAAGCAGCGGCCAGCAGCCTGAATTATGAGGCAACAAAACGTGAAGACGGAACAGTCATATTAAAAACAACTCTTATCATATCTCCAACGGCAAAAACCCCGCATGTTGATACGGTTACTGTAGAGGCACAATACAAAGGAGATACGATTATTGTTCAAGAATTTGTCTCCAGTTCCTCTCACGCCAGAAGTGACCTTGCGAAAACATTATTTTCTCTTACAAAATTCACCCCTGAAAACTTTACAGCGGTTAAAGAAGACACGCCCACTCCGCCCAAAGCAGAGAAAACAGTACCAAGCGAAACGCCCGCCGCTAAAGCAAAAAAGAAATAGATCAAAGCGTCTTATAGCGGTGTTACAAACGCCCTTAGCCATGCGATTTCTTCGCTGTTAATCCAATTCGAAAGCGTTGCAATAAGACCGTCATTATATGCGTTTAACCACGACACTTCATGCTCCACCAACATGGATACATCAATCAAACTATAATCATAAGGCGCAAGCGTCACATCTTTAAAACACAACATATCCGCATCATCCGGATCCTGCATAACCAGAACCAAGTTCTCAATACGAATGCCATATGCACCTTCTTTATAATATCCTGGCTCATTCGAAAGCAACATCCCTGCCTCCAAGGCTTGCTCTCCACGCGGTGAGAGGTTAGCAGCCCCCTCATGCACACAAAGATAACATCCAACGCCATGCCCCGTACCATGTGCATAATCAAGCCCGACCTCACGCAAAGGCGCACGCGCCAAGGCATCAATATCTTTGCCTATTGTCCCTTTTTTAAATCGCGCTGATGCGACAGCGATATGCCCCTTTAACACACGGGTATAGCTCTGGCGCATTTCTTGTGTGGGCTTGCCTATGGCAATGGTGCGGGTAATGTCGGTTGTGCCGTAATGATACTGCCCGCCACTATCCACCAATAACAGCCCTTCACAATCAATAGCCCTATCCGTTTGATCTGTTGCGCGGTAATGCACAATCGCACCATTTCCAGCAAACCCCGCAATGGTTGGGAAGCTGGGCCCTATATAGGTACGACTCTCACGACGATACGCCTCTAACTTAGCCTCCACAGAAAGTTCGCTTAAACCGCTATTGGCATTTTGAACATCCATCCATTTTAAAAATTTGACCATCGCCACGCCGTCTTCAATATGCGCATTAATAAGGGCGGCTTTTTCTGCTTCTGATTTAATAGATTTAGGATGTACACAAGGATCTTTTTCATCCAAGATCTCAAGCCCTGCACTCATAAAGGCGGCCTCAAACCAAATCGGCGCAGAGGAACGATCCATCATCACCGCGCCTGACATCTCGCCAATGCGCTCCTCCATATCAGAAAGCTCAAAGATACGAATATCAGCACCCAACGCGTCTGATACATCTTGCGGCACTTTATCGCGCCCCACAAACCAATCCACACCGCCATTATCATGCAACAGAGCATAAGATAAAACCAACGGAGAATACGCAATATCGCCGCCACGAATATTAAGCAACCACCCAATAGAATCCCCGACACTCAGTAAGCAGCTTTGCGCACCGCAATCGCCTATCTTTGCCGCGATCTTAGCGCGTTTTTGCGCCGAGCTTTGCCCCGCAATATCATCAGGGAAGAGCATGACTTCTGCGTTTGGAATTTGGGGTTGATCGCTCCAAATCATATCAATCAAATTACCGTCCATAGGAATCAAAGACATATCCCAATCTTCAATAATATTGGTCATGGCCTCAACTTGGCGCGGCGTATGCAACCAAACATCATAACCAATACCATCCCCCGCATTTGCATTCGATAGCAACCAATCTCCCACAGATATTTTCGTACTATCCGCGCAAGAATATAGCGCCGCGTCCACCTGCTGCATTAGCTGTATCGTATAGCGACCATCGCTCATAACCACGGCTTTCTTATCCAATACCACGCAAACGCCAGCACTTCCCGTAAACCCCGTTAGCCACGCCAAACGCTGCGCATAGGGTGCAAGGAACTCCCCCTGAAACTCATCCGTACAGGGCAGAATAAAACCCGATAAATCGGTATTTTTCATTTGATCGCGTAAAGTTGCGAGACGTTCTTGATATTTAGTGTATTTTTCTGGCATTGTATCTTTCCAAGTTAAAACTCGCTATAATCATGGTTTAAAGATAAGAGCATCACAATGAAAAAGACAGCGCATATTATAGTTTTCGGCAATGAAAAAGGTGGATCAGGTAAATCGACCACTGCAATGCATACGGCCATTGCCCTGCTCCGCCTTGGCTATCGCGTGGGGACAATGGATTTGGATGCCCGTCAGGGGACATTAACGCGCTATTTAAAAAAGCGTTTTGAATATATCACGCGTAACAATGAAAATTTGCCTTCCCCCGCCCATATGGCGATTGAAAAAAGCCAACAGGACACAACGGTAAAACAGCAAATGGAGGAAGAAGCCTTTCTCCTTATGGGTTTAGATGAGCTAAGCCGTGTTTGCGATTTCATCATTATTGATACCCCGGGAACAGATAGCTACCTCTCACGCCTCGCGCATAGCTACGCTGATACACTGATTACCCCAATGAATGACAGCTTTATCGACCTTGATTTGCTCGCCGATATTGATATGAAGCATTACGAGGTCATCGGCCCGTCTATCTATTCCAAAATGGTCAATGATCAACGCTCCATAAAACAAGAGCGCGAAGGCAGTGCTATTGACTGGATCGTCATGCGTAACCGTATCACGCCGCTTAACACCAATAATAACCGCATCATATCAAAGCTACTCAATGAAATATCCACTTTGGCGGATTTCCGCCTTGCACCCGGTTTTGGGGAACGCGTGGTATTTAAAGAGCTGTTTTTAAAGGGGCTGACCTTGCTTGATTTGAAAGAAGATCAAAATGGCGGCCTGACCCTGTCGCAAATATCCGCGCGCCAAGAGGTACGCAATCTGATTATGCTCATCGAACCCGGGAAATATAAGGGCTATAAAAAACCTCTCTCTGTTTTATCACCGGATAAAAAGAATAAGGGCGCTGCGTAAATTATGCCCTATATTATTCTTATTGCGGGAATTATCATCGGCCTGTTTGCCCTGTACCGCCTGTTTATTAACGCGAATCCAGCGCAAATAAAACACGCTATGCGGGTGATCATTATAGTAATTTATGTGGGAATACTTTTATTCTTTGCCTTGCGTGGATTATTCGTTGTATCCCTTGCACTGCTTGTTCTTTGCGTGCCTTTCGTTATCTCTTATTTCAAGGCAAAAATGAATAAGCAGACAAAGCTCCTCCCGCCAAAAAATGATGATGCAGAATAAAACAATTCGTTAACTTTCTTGCGTTGCAACAAAAAATATGGCATTCAATTGGGCAAGTTGAACAAAACAAATAATGGATAAAATGACAAAGAGTAATTTCAAGCCCGTTCGTAAAGCTGTTTTCCCTGTTGCCGGCCTTGGTACACGCTTCCTTCCTGCGACCAAAGCAATGCCAAAGGAAATGCTTCCCATCAATGACCGCCCCCTTATTCAACATGTATTTGAAGAAGCGCGTGAAGCAGGTATCGAAGAATTTATTTTCATCACCGGCCGCGGCAAAGAAATGTTGGAAGAGCATTTTGATTACCAACCCGAATTAGAAAATATGTTAGAGCAGCGCGGCAAACATGACATGCTTGCAAAGGTGCGTGATTCCGAAATGCCGGCGGGTAAACTATTCCTGACACGCCAACCAAAACCACTTGGACTTGGCCATGCGATCTGGTGTGCGCATAAATTGGTGGGTGATGAACCCTTTGCCATTATGTTGCCTGATGACGTAGTGAACTATGAAAAGGGCTGCCTTTCACAAATGATTGAAACCTATAACCAAAATGGCGGTAACGTTGTTGCGGTAAAAGATGTACCACGCGATCAAACCTCTAAATACGGTATTTTGGATATTGATAAAGATGATGGTCAAACGGTTTCTATCAAAGGCTTGGTTGAAAAACCAAAACCCGAAGAGGCTCCGTCCACTCTTTCCATTATCGGGCGTTACATCCTTCAGCCTGAAATCTTTACGCATCTTGCCGCTTTTGAAAAAGGCGCAGGCAATGAGATCCAACTGACCGATGCTATGGCAAAGCTTCTTGGCAACCAACCTTTCCACGGCTTACGCTTTAAAGGGGATCATTTTGACTGTGGCTCTCGCTTGGGCTTCATCGCGGCAAATCTTGCTTATGGTCTAAAAGACAAAGAAATCGGCAGCGCTGTTCGTGCAATGCTTGATGAATACAACAAATAATAAAGGCAGATAATTATGAGCTATACGTTTTCACCAACAATCTTGCGTGAATATGATATTCGCGGCCAAATCGATAAAAACCTATCCGAAGATGATGCCTATGCTTTGGGACGCGCTTTTGCAACTTATGTGGCGACAAAGGCCAATACCGACAAACCAAGCATCTGCGTTGGCTTTGACGGACGCATAAGCTCCCCCGCTTTATCTGATGCCCTTATTAAGGGCTTACGCGAAAGCGGCGCGGATGTAACCTCTGTTGGCCTTGGCCCTACGCCGATGCTGTATTATGCGGTGAAAGATTTAAACGCAGATGCAGGCGTTATGGTGACAGGATCACATAACCCATCTGATTATAACGGCTTTAAAATGACATTGAATAAATCACCTGTCTTTGGTGATGCCATTCAGGAAATCGGCGTAATTTCAACAAAAGGTACATTGAATAAGGGCGAAGGCAGCCTGAGAGAACTCGACATCAAAGAATCCTATGTTGATCGTTTGATGAAAGACCTTAAACTTGATCGTGACCTCACCATCGCATGGGATGCAGGTAACGGCGCAGCGGGCGAAATTCTACAGATGCTGACCAAGAAAATCCCCGGCACGCATCACATGATTTTCGAAGATATTGACGGCACATTCCCCAATCACCACCCTGATCCAACGGTAGATAAAAACCTTGTTGACCTGCAAAAGCTTGTTGCCGATCATAAATGTGATCTTGGTATTGCCTTTGACGGTGATGGCGACCGTATAGGCGTGGTGGATGAGACTGGCGCGGTTTTGCGCTGTGACATTCTTATGACGATTTATGCGCGCGAAGTGATTAAAAATAATCCGGGCGCGGCGATTATCGGCGATGTTAAATGCTCCTCTGTTATGTTCGATGAAATCAACAAAATGGGTGGTAAGGGCGTGATGTGGAAAACAGGTCACTCTTTAATTAAAGATAAAATGCGTGAGCTTAACGCCCCCTTAGCGGGTGAGCTGTCAGGGCATATCTTCTTTGCCGATATTTATTATGGCTTTGATGATGCGCTTTATTGCTCTGTGCGTTTGCTAAATGAGCTTTCAAAGGCACAAGGCGGATTATCCAGCCTGACAAGCCATTTGCCAAAATTGTTCAACACCCCAGAGGTGCGCTTCGAAGTGAGTGAAGCCGAGAAATTTGACCTTGTCCCTCGCGTTCTAGAGAGCCTAAAAGCACAAGCCAATGACAATGCCGACCTTGATGATATTGACGGCGTGCGTGTGACAACACCTGATGGTTGGTGGCTTTTACGTCCATCAAATACACAAGATGTTCTGGTTGCCCGCGTCGAAGCCACAAGCAAAGACGGCCTCGAACGCCTAAAAAAAATGGCAGGTGATGAAGTTGAAAAATTAGGGTATAGTATTGCATTCTAACATGCGCTGCTTTGGCGTATCCTCATTTTTACAACTGCATAAAGGCAAGAACATGAACCTCAACGATTCTATCCGCATCATGGAGCTTTTGGCCTCCAAAATCTGTCACGACCTGATCAGCCCTGTCGGCGCAGTTTCAAACGGCGTCGAAGTGCTTGAGGAAATTGGTGCGGAAGATGATGTAATTGAATTAATCGGGTTCAGTGCAGCACAAGCCAACGCAAAGCTCCGCGCTCTGCGCCTTGCTTATGGTCTTGGCGGTTCTGATGATAGCATCAGAGCCGAAGAAGTGCACAAAATATTCGGTGATTTTATCGCCGGTGAAAATCGCCTGACCCAAGATTGGGACCCCTATGCCGATCTGGGAATCCCCCAATGCGAGGGCTTTGCAAAAATCATGCTCTGCGCCCTTATCCTCGCCTCCGAAGCCTTGCCCAAGGGCGGGATTTTACGAATCAAGGCTGATGGCGATGCGATGATTGTATATGGCGAAGGCGAAAACGCCCATTTCCGTGAGGGCTATGTGCATGCTCTTGAACACAGCATAGCAATTGATAATATCTCCCCTAAATTAGTGCATGCCTATGTAACTGGCCTGTTATCAACAAATTACGGCTTCCACATTGCGGTGGACGAATCCCAAGACAACTTTATTTCCTTGAGATTAACCACAGCTAATGTATCTTAATAGGTATCACTGGCAATTGGAGAGAAGCTTCCAACCATTTGGCCGTTTTATTCTGCGTAAAAGATCGTTTTTAAACATTTCCTAATCAATCCTTAATATTTTTAGGGCAAGGTAAGGCAGTGTGAGCGACTCTACTGTGTACAATTATTTAGAAAAAATAATGAATAGGGATAAATGGCATGGATGATTTAATCGTCGAATTCTTAACTGAAACCAACGAAAGCCTTGAAGAACTTGATCAAGACATCGTTAATCTTGAACAAAACCCGAATGATGCGGATCTTCTGGGCAAGATATTTCGGTTGGTACAC
>CAXBFT010000061.1:0-10330 GCA_963974945.1 uncultured Alphaproteobacteria bacterium | reverse complement strand
TCGCCCTCTTTCTTGAGTTCCTCAAGCTTTTTGGACATAGCAGAACCAAGCTGCATAATAATAGAGGCCGAGATATAAGGCATGATATTCAATGCAAAGATCGTCATACGAGATAAAGATCCACCAGAGAACATGTTAAGCATGTCCAAAATACCGCCGCCTTTTGAATTGAAAATTTCGCCCCAAACGACCGGGTCAATCCCTGGTATAGGAATATATGTCCCCAAACGATATACCAGTAACGCCCCTAAAACGAACATAATACGTTGTTTTAGTTCGGTTGCCTTGGTTAAAGCGCCCCAATTTGCATTTTTTGCAAGCTGTTCTACGGCTGATGCCATGATCTTTAATCCTTATATAAACTATTACTCGATCAAAGAGTCATAAAGAAAACTGTGTCAACAAACAAGCCCCGAGCGAAGAAAATTACGAATCAAATCAGAGTTTTACTCATTTAATTTTTTCTCCCACCCTTTACATTGAGAAAGTATCGTTGCATAGCTCTGATACGTATCAATCTCACGCTGTTTTTCAAAAAGATCCTGCTGCAACTCATGCATAACAACGTCAAGCTTTGCCCGTATATCATGCATAATCATATTTTTTTGTTTATCCAAAGCCCCCAAAGACACATAAGGCAAGGCGGAGCGCTCTCGTATAATTTCATATAAAGCATCCCTTGCACGGCCCTTGCCTTCATCATGGGCGCGCTCCAATATATCTATGTGCAACTCCTCATGCTTAAGAACGGCATTATATTCACAAGAGCCACGCGCAAAATTACTGGCAATATAAATAACAGGGTTAGCAATAAAATCAGCGAAGACTTTTTTGATTTGAATACAATATAGATTTTTCCCTCTATTTTGGGCAACGCCGCTCATCTCGAGCGAAAGCGTCATATCCAAGTTTCCACCTGCAAGTCCAAGAACATCACTAACGGCCATGCCACTATGCTTTTGACTCAACTCATCCGAAGAATCCTCACGAACATATTCAAGTGTAGACAGCGTTGACTTGAATATAATTTGTGGGTTCCCATCTTCACGCGCACAGAGTTGAGCCTGCGCATCAATGGAAAAAGAAACAAAACAAAACAAAACAACAATAAAAGCGGGGATACACCTAATCACTTTTATGGAAAGTCTTCTTGTTATTTTCTTCATTTCGAACAACATCGCAACGCTCCAATTTTTTTCCTACGCCCAGATATTCCTGTGGACTATCAATTTTCTGCTGTATAGCAGATACTTCTGCGATTGATTTATGAACCTGCTCATAAAAATTACTGGCAAAATACTCCATAATCATATTACGCACCTCCTCCGCCTCTGCCTCAGTAGAGATCAATGGAGATACAGGGACATCGCGCGCAATGCGCCCTAAATACGCCTGATACTTACCGGTATTTTTATCATGGAAATTATATAATGCCGATAAATGTCTTTTCTCATGTTTCAAAATCAATTTGTATTCACAGCTCTGCCTGCTGTAGTTTGATGGCATCACCAAGATAGGTGCTGCATAAAAATTAACTTTAACCCTATCCAACATCACACAGTATTTCCCATCACCCGCGTCAAACATCCCAAATTTATAAAATGGTTGGATGCTTAAAACATCGGGACCGCCCCACTGAACGAATGCCAGAACAGTACCGTTTTCTCGACTATGATTTCCTAAATAGCTATTAATATCAAAAATATCACCTCTTTGATAACGGGTCTTTGCGCGCTTGGCGAATAGCTCTGTTTTGACTTGCTGGCGTGGACAGCGATCAATCGCCGCTTGCGCGGGAAAAGATGTACCAATAAAAAACATAAGGAATAAAACGGAGAAAGAAACTCTAATCATTACAAGGGTGTGCTTCCAATAAAATTAAAAATCAAAAGCAGTCTAAACGCTGATGAAGAAACTGTCAAAATAAACAATAAGGCCCCTATAATAAATACAGAGGCCTTAAAAAATTCTATATGAATAAAAAACTATGCTTTTGCTTTTGCTTCAGCCTTCGCTTTTTCGCCACGCTTTTTAACAGGAGCAACAATTCGCTCAATAAGCTCAACGCTACCGCCAGCTTTTTCAACAGCAGCCAAAGCAGGCTTAGAAATTTTAGACACTTTTAAAGTCACTTTAGATGTTAATTCACCTGTAGCAAGAACCTTAACGCCGTCAAGCTTACGACGAATTACGCCTGCTTCAACCAAAGTATCTTCATTGATTTCTTTTTTCGGGTCTAATTTCTTTTGGTCGATTGCATATTGCAACTGAACAAATGTTAATTCAGCAAATTTTTTCGCAAATTTAACATTGCTGAAACCAAATTTAGGCAAACGTTGGTACAAAGGCATCTGACCACCTTCAAAACCTTTAATCGCAACACCTGAACGTGATTTCTGACCTTTTTGACCGGATCCACTTGTTTTACCTTTACCGGAGCCGATACCGCGTCCAACGCGAGTTCTGTTTTTAACAGAACCTGGCTGTGGTTGTAATTCGTTCAATTTCATAGACTTAATCCTTCTATACTCACAGCTCAAATATTAAGCAGCGTCCTCAACTTTAACCAAATGATTAACTTTGTTAATCATACCACGAACAGCAGGCGTATCTTCCAGTTCATTCGAACGGTGCATTTTGTTCAAGCCCAAGCCAATAAGCGTTGCGCGTTGATATGCCTGACGACCAATTGGAGAACCGGTTTGCGTTACACGAACAGTTTTACCTGTTGCTTTTTTAGCAGCCGGAGCATCCTTTTTCTTCGCAGGTGCAGCTTTTTTCGTAGCTACAGCCTTTGGTGCTGCCTTTTTAGGAGCGGCTGTTTTTTTTGCTGCAGCTTTAGGAGCAGCTTTTTTCTCAGTTTTTTTATCTTCTGCCATAACTTAAGTCCTTTATACTTAAATTTTGTCGTTATTATTACTCACCAGCATCCGCAGCATCACTTATCATGCCAACTTCGCGGTTTGAAACAATATCACTCACTTTTTTTGTTCTACGTGCCGCAACATGACGTGGGCTTTGCATATTTTTTAACGCATCAAATGTCGCGTTTACCATGCTGTATGGATTGCTTGAGCCAATTGCCTTTGCAACAACATCTTGTACGCCTAACGCTTCGAATACTGCACGCATCGGACCACCTGCGATAATACCTTTACCACTCGGTGCAGAACGCAAGAATACTTTACCCGCACCATCACGACCATGAACGTCATGGTGCAATGTACGACCTTCACGAAGAGGAACGCGTATCATTTTGCGTTTTGCTTGTTCCGTTGCTTTATTAATAGCTTCCGGAACTTCTTTCGCTTTACCGTGACCAAAACCAACGCGGCCTTTACCATCACCAACAATAACCAAAGCAGCGAAGCCAAAACGACGACCACCTTTTACAACTTTAGCAACACGATTAATACCGACCAGACGTTCGATGAACTCTGATTCTTCATGTTGTTTTTCTGCCTGTTGTCCACGTGCCATTTTATATAAATCCTTTTCCTAAACCTTTTAGAATTGCAGTCCGCCATCACGCGCGCCATCAGCCAAAGCTTTTACGCGACCATGGTAAACAAAGCGACCTCTGTCAAAAACAACTTTTGATACACCAGCTTTTTTAGCTCTTTCAGCCAAAGCTTTACCAACTGCCGTTGCTGCTTCAATATTTGCACCTGATTTAAGAGAGTCTTTCATCTCTTTTTCAAGTGAACAAGCAGCAGCAAGTGTCTTGCCTTGAATGTCACAAATAATCTGCGCATAAATTTGCTTTCCTGTACGGTGTACAGACAAACGTGGACGCGTTTCACGATTACCAACACGATCAACGTTAACAAGACGGATCTTGTTACGTGTTCTATAGATGCGGCGTTGTGTCGATGTAATTTTTTTAGATGCAGCTTTTGCCATCTCTTTAATCCCTTACTTCTTCTTACCTTCTTTACGAACGATATACTCATCAGCATATCGAATACCTTTACCTTTATATGGCTCAGGCTTCTTGAAACGACGAATTTCTGCGGCAACTTGGCCAACACGTTGTTTGTCAATACCGGAAACAGTTAAGGCCGTCTGTTTTTCAACAGTAATAGTCACTTCACTAGGAATGGCATAACGCACTTCATGGGAAAAACCTAAAGCAAGAACCAAGTCCGTACCTTGTAAATTCGCACGATAACCAACCCCGTGAATTTCCAATTTCTTTTCATAGCCTTTGCTAACACCTATGCAGATATTATCAACAAGCGTGCGCATAGTTGGCCAGATTTGTTGTGCAAATCTAGATTTTGATTTTGGGTGCAAGCGAACAACTTTTGATGTTTGACCATCATCATTTGCTACATCTTCAATTGCGGCTCCTACTTCATCATGGAGACGAAGAGAAAGTTCGCCGAGCTTGCCTTTAGCCTTAAGATCCTGACCGGAAAGCGTGATTTCCACACCCTCTGGGATCGATACAGGGTTTTTACCAATACGTGACATTTTTCACATTCCTTAATTTATTAAATATACCAGATTTAGAAAACCTGACATAAAACTTCACCACCAATATTCGCGGCACGTGCTTTAAAATCAGTCATCACACCCTGAGGGGTAGAAACAACCAACACACCCAAACCATTATAAAAACGTGGCATGGATTTAACATTTGTATACACACGACGACCAGGTTTAGATACACGATCAATCTGGCGAATAACGCCTTCACCTTCTGTATACTTCAACTGCACCATCAATGCTTTTTTGTTGTTGCCGCGGTCTTCAACAGTATAACCACGGATAAAACCTTCACTTTGAAGTACATCACAGACACGCTCTTGCAATCTGGAGTAAAGGCATTCAACAACTTCTTTATTTGCTTGTTGTCCGTTGCGAAGACGGGTCAACATATCACCAAGGGGATCATTCATAGACATAATTTTATCCTCCTTCTACCAGCTTGATTTCGTTACGCCAGGCAACTCACCACGAGAAGCCAAATCTCTAAGCGCAATACGAGATAGGTTAAACTTACGATAATAAGACCGTGGACGACCTGTAAGGGCACAACGGTTACGCATACGCGTTTTAGATGAATTACGAGGCATTTCCGCCAATTTCAAAACCGCTTGAAAACGTTCATCAGCAGGAACATTGCGGTCTTTGATGGTTGCTTTAAGCACTGCACGCTTTGCAGCAGCCGCATTTACCATCTTCTTGCGTTTTTTGTCTCTTTCGATCATACAGACTTTAGCCATTGCCTAATCTCTCTCGCTCGTTAAATTAATTTTTAAAAGGCATCTTGAAACCACGAAGAAGTTCTTTTGCTTCTTCATCGTTAGATGCTGTTGTACAAATGATAATATCCATACCGCGGATTTTATCTACTTTATCATATTCAATTTCAGGAAAGATAATATGCTCAATAACACCCATCGCATAGTTCCCACGTCCGTCAAAGCTCTTGCCGTTAATACCGCGGAAGTCGCGAATACGTGGCATTGCAATAGTTACAAGACGATCCAAAAATTCATACATTTGCGCGCCGCGCAATGTCACTTTTGTACCAATCGCTTGACCTTCACGAATTTTGAAAGATGCGTTTGATTTACGTGACTTATTAACCACAGGCTTTTGACCGGCAATAAGCGCCAAGTCATTTACCGCATTATCCATATGCTTACGGTCCTGAGTTGCCTCACCAACACCCATATTGATAACAATCTTATCCAACTTTGGACGTTGGTGTATATTTGTATACCCAAACTTCTTATCAAGAGCCGGTCCGATTTCTTTTTCGTATAATTCTTTATAGCGCGGTTTCATTCTACTTCTCGCTTCTTACTAATCTTATTTACCCGAAAGAACTTCGCCGGACTTCTTAGCCACGCGAACTTTCGAACCATCTTTCAATATATTGTAACCAATGCGCGTTGCATTCCCAGTTTTAGGATCAACCAAAGCAACATTCGATGCATGAATTGACAATTCTTTCTTCTGAATACCACCAGGAGAAACCTGTGTTGGCTTCATGTGCTTAGTCACAAGGTTAATACCTTTAACCAATACGCGATTTTCAGAAATCAAAACCTTAAGGACCTCGCCTTTAGAGCCTTTATCACGACCGGCAAGAACAACAACGTTGTCACCTTTTTTAATTTTTAATTTAGGCTGTGTCATGACTAGAGCACCTCCGATGCCAATGAAATAATTTTCATGTAACCACCAACGCGCAATTCACGTGTTACCGGTCCAAAAATACGTGTACCAATTGGCTCGCCATTTGTGTTAATCAACACACATGCGTTACCATCAAAGCGAATTTTCTCACCATATTTACGCTGTAGACCGAAACGGCTACGAACGATAACGGCGCGACGAACGTCACCTTTTTTAACTTTACCGCGTGGTATAGCATCCTTAACGGAAACAACAACCACATCACCGATATTCGCAGTACGTCTATGAGAGCCGCCCAACACTTTAATGCATTGGACTTCTTTTGCACCACTATTATCAGCAACAGCCATACGAGATTGCATCTGAATCATTGTTATGCATCCTTCTTCGTTGCTTTAGCTGCTTTTTTAGCAGCAGGTTTCTTTGCAGCAGCCTTCACTTCCTTTTCAGGGGCAGCAGTAGCTTGCTCATCACCAGTAACAACAGTCCAACGTTTGGACTTTGAAATCGGGCGGCATTCAATAATTGAAACGCGGTCACCTTCATTAAACTGGTTTGTCTCATCATGCGCTGTATATTTATCAGTGCTCTTGATATATTTTCTGTAAACAGGGTGCATAAAGCGGCGCTCAACAAGAACAGTAATTGTCTTGTTGTTTTTTGCACTCACTACACTTCCTTCTAATACACGACGTGGCATATTATCTAACTCCTTAGCCTTAAGCGGCCTTCTTAGTAGTTGACGTCTCTTCGCGACGCTTCTCATTCAAAATCGTTTTGGCGCGCGCGATGTCGCGACGAACCTTCATAATTTCTGCCGTATTTTCAAATGCGCCCTGAGCTTTTTGAAAACGTGCATTCAACTGCGACTTACGCAAATCCAAAATAAGCCTCTTAAGCTCATCAACAGATTTAGATCTCATTTCCTCAGCATTCATTACGCGGCCTCCTCTACAGCACCGACACGTTTCACGAAACGTGTTTTAATTGGCAATTTCATCGCAGCAAGCTGGAACGCCTCGCGCGCAACCTCCTCAGACACACCATCAAGCTCAAACATAATACGGCCAGGCTTAACACGCGCTGCCCAATATTCTGGAGAACCCTTACCTTTACCTTGACGAACTTCAAGTGGCTTTGCAGTCACAGGAACATCCGGGAATATACGGATCCAAACCTTACCTTGACGCTTCATGCAACGTGTAATCGCACGACGTGCCGCTTCAATCTGACGCGCAGTGATACGCTCTGGCGCTAACGCCTTCAAACCATATGCGCCAAAAGCAAGCTGTGCGCCGCCTTTTGCGTTCCCATGGATACGACCCTTAAACTGCTTACGGTGTTTAAACTTCTTAGGACTTAACATGTCTCTCGTCTTTCGCTTCTACCTAACCGGACCGCTCAACCGAGCTAAATCGCGGACATAAAAAAAATTATCACATGGACTTTTTATCTATTTGATAAGAGTTCCCATATGGCGCTTTAATTAAAGCTGTTTCCTAATTCGCGCGAACATAGCGCACTTTATTTTAAAAATCCAGTACTTTCGTACAGAATTTTAAATTATTTTATCCTAGCGATGATTTCTAGGCATTCCGCCTTGTGCATCTGACTTACGTTTGTCATGTGCCATAGGGTCATTTTCCATGATGTCACCTTTGTACAACCAAATCTTAACACCAATAATACCAAATGTTGTCAAGGCTTCGCATGTACCATAATCGACATCTGCACGAAGAGTGTGCAACGGCACACGGCCCTCACGATACCATTCAGTACGCGCAATATCAGCGCCACCCAAACGACCGGAAACATTGATTCGGATACCTTGAGCACCAAAACGCAATGCATTTTGAACTGCACGTTTCATTGCGCGACGGAAAGATACGCGGCGCTCTAACTGCTGCGCTACACCTTCAGCAACCAACTGAGCATCAACCTCAGGCTTGCGAACTTCAACGATATTCAAACCTACTTCACCACCTGCACAACGCGACAGATTTTGACGAAGCTTCTCAATATCCGCACCTTTTTTACCAATGATAACACCAGGACGCGCAGTATGCACAGTCACTTTAGTTGTCTTCGCAGCACGCTCGATAATCACTTTACTGATACCGGCTGCTTTAAGATGCTCGCGAATATATTCACGAAGTTTCAAATCATCTACGAGTTTATCCGCATAGTCACGACCCGCATACCAGCGAGAGTCCCATGTACGGTTAATTCCAACGCGCAAACCTATCGGATTAATCTTCTGTCCCATATTTCTTAAGCCTCTTCTGCTTCTTTAACAATGATTGTCATGTTGCTCACTCTTTTTTCAATGCGCGATCCACGACCACGACCACGTGCATGAAAACGTTTCAACATCATTGTTTTACCAACGAATGCTTCTGAAACAATCAAACGGTCAACATCTAACCCATGATTATTCTCTGCATTTGCCACAGCTGACTGTAACAATTTCAGAACGTCTTGTGCAATACGACGTTTAGAGAATTGAAGATCGATCAATGCACGAGATGCGCTCTTGCCGCGAATAGTTTGCGCAACAAGGTTAAGCTTCTGTGCTGATGTACGAAGATATTTACCATATGCTCGCGCTTCATTTTCTTTTGTTCTTTTAGGATTTGATGTCTGTCCCATTTTCTTTTCCTTACTTTAACCTAATCTTATGGTCTATTTTTTCGCTTTTTTATCTGCGCCATGACCATAATATGTACGTGTCGGAGCAAACTCACCTAGCTTATGGCCGATCATTTGGTCAGATACAACAACTGGAATGAATTTATTTCCGTTATGCACACCAAATGTCAAACCAATCATGTTTGGCAAAATTGTTGATCGACGTGACCATGTTTTAATTACTGTGTTTTTTCCGCTTGCGCGAGCTTCTTCTACTTTTTTAAGTAGAGATTTCTCGATAAACGGGCCTTTCCAAACGCTACGTGCCATTGCTCATATGCTCCTTATAAATTCTTATTTCTTACGGCGGCGAACAATATATTTATCACTCGCTTTACCTTTTTTACGTGTCTTATAACCTTTAGTCGGTTGCCCCCATGGTGAAACAGGGTTACGACCACCAGAAGTACGTCCTTCACCACCACCATGTGGGTGGTCAACAGGGTTCATAACAACCCCACGAACATGTGGACGACGGCCCTTCCAACGGTTACGACCGGCTTTACCCATATTTGTATTCATGTGATCCGGGTTTGATACCGCACCAACACAAGCCATACAATCTGAAAGAACAATACGAAGTTCACCTGAAGCCAATTTCACTTGCGCATAACCTTGATCACGACCAACCAATTGAGCATATGTACCGGCAGAGCGAACCATTTGCGCGCCTTTACCAGGTTTCATTTCAATATTGTGAATAATCGTACCAACCGGCATGCTTTTAAGAGGCATTGCATTACCAGGCTTAACGTCAACTTTTTTACCAGCAACAACTTTGTCACCAACTTTTAAACGCTGCGGCGCAACGATATAAGATTTTATGCCATCTTCATATTTAATCAATGCGATGAACGCCGTACGGTTTGGGTCATATTCAATACGCTCAACAGTCGCATCCATATCCCATTTTGTACGTTTCCAATCGATAATACGATATTTACGCTTATGTCCACCACCGATGTGACGTGACGTAATACGACCTGTATTGTTACGACCACCTGACTTCGTCAAACCTTCGGTCAACGCTTTTTCAGGCGCGCCTTTATAAAGGTCTGAACGGTCAATCTGAACAAGCTGGCGCGTACCAGGTGTTCTCGGATTAAATTTTTTCAATGCCATTTTTTTCTTCCTTTTTTATTCATCCATTCTCGGCGGATCACCCTAATTGCATCTATAAAACCTTAGATTTTAGTACCCATGTCAATTGATTGACCATCTTCCAATGTTACAATCGCTTTCTTAAAGTCAGAACGACGACCAAGGATACCCTTGAAACGCTTATTCTTACCTTTTTGTACCAATGTATTTACAGCTTTAACCTTAACATCAAAAAGAACTTCTACAGCTTCTTTGATGCGTGGCTTAGTCGCGGTGTTAGGAACACGGAATGTCACTTGAGAATACTGACTTCCTAATGTTGCCTTTTCCGTGATATGGGGAGCAGAAATAATTTCATACATCCATTCTGCGGCGTTTGCTTTTTTTG
>CAXBFT010000060.1:0-10600 GCA_963974945.1 uncultured Alphaproteobacteria bacterium | reverse complement strand
GTTTTGGTCTTGGATTCCACCACGGGGCAGAATGCCTATTCTCAAGTCGAAATTTTCAAGAATATGGTTAATGTCACCGGCTTGATCGTAACAAAGCTTGATGGCTCTGCCAAAGGTGGTGTATTGATTGGTTTGGCTGATCAATTCGGTCTGCCTGTTCATGCCATTGGCGTTGGCGAGGCGATTGAAGATCTGCGCCCGTTCACCGCTCGCGACTATGCCCGTTCTTTGATGGGCTTAGATTCTTAGGCTCGTCTTCGTATACTATAACTGCGTATCTTCACCGAATTTTAACCGCTAAAAAGGCATATTAGGTCTATGGTAAAAAAACTTGAAATATTTAAAGCAAAAAGTTTTAAAGACGCGGATCAAGCCTTGGAACAGGTTATTCGCATATATGATGCACACACAAAATACTTGCGTGAAGTCTTTGATGCCTATTGCATCGGCGATGCGCCGCAGAAAAAAGTATCAGGGTTCTATCCTTATGTACGTATTGTAACGAAGAACGCCAAACGTGCCGATACACGCTTTTCCTATGGCTTTGTTTCGCGTCCGGGGATTTATGATACAACATTAACGCGCCCTGATTTATTCGGTGAATATTACCGTGAGCAATTCCGGTTGTTGATTAAAAACCATGATGTCCCGCTTGAGATTGGTGTCAGTGATACACCTATACCATTGCATTTCGCGCTGGGCGAAAACTTTCATCTGGAACAAAAACTGGCAGAGGATAAAGTGTCTGCCTTGCCTGACTATTTCAATGTGCCTGATTTGGATATTTTGGATGATGATATTGCCAATGCTGCGCATGGCCTTGCCGCGGAAGGGGTGGCGCGTCCGCTATCCTTATTCATTGCGCCGCGCGTGGATCTGAGCTTGCAGCGTCTGAAACATTATAGCGGTACAAATTCAGAACATTTCCAAAATTATGTCCTGTTCACCAATTACCAATTCTATATTGATGAATTTGTATCCCTTTGTCAGGACATGATGACCAAAACGGATGATCCTGATTTGAAGCGTATGCGCAGTGAATACACCGCCTTCGTACAGCCTGGTAACAAGGTTATACTCAATCAAAATATTGCCAGTGATGGTGAGGATGCTTGTGATGGTACGTATTTGGCGCGCTTGCCGCAAATGCCTGCTTATCACCTGAAACGCCCCGATGGGTCTGGGATTACAATGGTGAATATCGGCGTTGGGCCGTCTAATGCCAAAACGATTACCGATCATGTGGCTGTTTTGCGCCCGCATGCTTGGCTGATGCTTGGACACTGCGCAGGTCTTAGAAACTCACAGCGTCTTGGTGATTATGTTCTGGCGCATGGCTATCTGCGTGAGGATAATATTTTAGATGAATTCCTGCCCACCAGTATTCCTATTCCCGCCTTGGCAGAAATTCAAGTGGCTTTAGAAAATGCGGTTGCAGAGGTAACGGGTAATGAGGGGTATGACCTGAAAAAGATCATGCGCACGGGAACTGTTGCCACCACAGATGACAGGAATTGGGAACTTAAATCTTATTTGACGCAAAATGTTCGTTTAAGTCAGAGTAGGGCGATCGCGTTGGATATGGAATCAGGCACAATTGCTGCGAATGGTTTTAGGTTTCGTGTTCCCTATGGCACGTTGCTTTGTGTATCGGATAAACCCTTGCACGGGCAACTCAAGCTTCCTGGTATGGCGGATAGTTTTTATCGTGAACGTGTGGAGCAGCATTTGAAGATTGGCTTGCTTGCCATGACTTATTTGCGTGAGCTGTCCCCTGAAAAACTTCATAGCCGTAAACTCAGAAGTTTTGATGAGCCGGCATTTCAATAAAATTATGTGCCCAGAAGGTCTCTCATCGCGGCAGCGATGTCGTCTTGGCGCATAAGGCTTTCCCCCACCAAAAACCCGTTATAGCCGCAAGTATGCAGACCGGTTATGGTTTTATGATCGGCTATACCGCTTTCGGCGATTTTTACGCAAGTATCCGGAATATGCGGCAGAAGGTCAAAGGATGTATTCACATCAACGTCTAATGTTTTTAGATTGCGGTTGTTAATACCAATCATCATTGGGCTGAGGCGCGCCGCACGCTCTAATTCCTCAAGATTATGTACCTCGACCAATACATCCATATTCAGATACCGTGCAGTTTGGTATAATTCCAATGCCAACTGGTCATTAAGGGCGGCCATAATCAACAAAATACAATCCGCTCCAAGGATTCGCGATTCATAAATTTGATAAGGATCAATCATGAAGTCCTTACGCAAGACAGGAATATCAACGGCCTTTTTTACCGCGACCATGTATTCATCTTTGCCTTGGAAATAGGGTTCATCTGTTAAAACTGAAATACAGCTTGCGCCATTATCCTTATAAATTTTTGCAATAGAGACAGGATCAAAATCTGCGCGTATAAGGCCCTTGCTTGGTGACGCTTTTTTAACTTCGGCGATAAGCGCGGGTGTGGTTTTGCGCTTAATGGCATTTACAAATCCATATGGCAAAGGCATATCGCTTGCTCTGTATTTTAGATCATTCAGGGTGGTGATTGATTTCTGGTGGGCGACATGTTCGGCCTTTTTGGCGCATATTTTATCTAATGTGTTCATCTCTTGCTATGCACCATGTGTTTGTGTGAAGGCAATATAATCGTTAAGCAGGCCCTGCGCGCGGCCATTATCCAACACACTTGCGGCAGTGATGGCGGCGGATTTAAGGTCATGTTCCTTGCCTGAAATCATAAGGACCGCGGCGGTATTGGCAATAACAATATCACGATAGGCATTCCTTGCGCCGCCTAAAATCTCTCTCATCGCGGCGGCATTTTGCGTAGGTACCCCACCAACCAAATCCTCGGCATTGGCAACCATAAGGCCGAAATCTTGAGGCGTTAAAATTTCTTGCGTAATCACACCGTCTTGAAGTTTGGCAATATGGGTTACGCCCGTGGTTGTAATCTCATCCAAACCATCTGATCCATGAACGACCCATGCGCATTGCGTTCCTAATTTTTGTAAGGTTTGCGCCACTGGAAGCAATAAATCTTTATCAAAAACGCCAAGCAATTGAAATTTGGTCCCTGCGGGATTGGAAAGTGGGCCTAAGATATTAAAGATAGTACGTACACCCAATGCCTTACGTACAGGCACGACATATTTCATCGCGGCGTGGTGGCGTGGAGCCATAAGAAAGGCAAAATTATAAAGGCGTAATGCCTCCTCAAGTGTCGTTTGTTCAACATTCAGATTAACGCCTAAGGCCTCTAACACATCTGCGGCGCCTGATTTTGAACTGGCTGATCTGTTGCCATGTTTGGCAATCGGCACGCCGCATGCCGCCGCCACAATCGCCACAGCCGTAGAAATATTATATGTACCTGACTTATCGCCGCCCGTACCGCAACAATCAACAGCTCCCTTTGGTGCATCAATGGAAAGGGCTTTTGCGCGCATCACACGCGCCGCGCCTGTAATCTCCTCAACGCTTTCCCCGCGTATGGATAACCCCATTAAAAAGGCGGCAATTTGTTCATTGCTCCATTCACCTTCCATGATTGAAGTCACACATGTCACCATGTCATCTTCTGAAAAATGATCACCGTTTTGTATTTGCAAAAGTGTTTTGGTGATATTCAACGCGTCAGCTCCACAAAATTTTTGAGTAAAGCATGCCCATGCTCGGTTGCAATGCTTTCAGGGTGGAATTGAACGCCGTGAATTGGTTTGTCTTTATGCGACAAGCCCATAATAATGCCGTCTTGCGTTTCCGCCGTGATTTCAAGGCAATCAGGCAGGCTTGATTTCTCTGCTATAAGGGAGTGATAGCGGGCCACAGGGTAGGGCGAGGCAATGCCCTGAAATATGGTTTTTCCCTGATGAATAATATTTGATGTTTTACCATGAACGGGGAAGGGGGCGCGAATGACTTTACCGCCAAAGGCTTGCGCAATGGATTGATGACCAAGGCAAACGCCGAAAAGTGGTATGTTATGTTCCGCCGCCAATGTGATAACCTCAAGGCAGACTCCGGCATGATCAGGATCGCTTGGACCGGGAGAGAGTAATATGCCCGATGGCTTTGCATCAATAATCTCTTGCGCCGTTTGCTCATCATTGCGAATTACATTGACATCCGCACCAAGATCGCCCAGATATTGCACTAGGTTATAGGTAAAGCTGTCATAATTATCGATCAGTGTAATCATAGCCATAGTTTATGCCGCCACGCGCCTAAAAAAGCAAGTAGACATTAGGTGTTGTTTTTGTGTATTTTCTATAATCTTTGTGTATTTTCTATAAAACGAGTATTCTACAGTTCATGAGCGATAAAAAACCCAAATTTAATCCTGTTAAGATTCCGATTTTTTTGATGATCGGGGCTGTTGCTATTATGTTTACTGATCTGATTGTTTTGGATGGTGAGCGCCACATACCGCAAATCAAAACAATGGTGCAGGATTTTATGCGTGGGGACGATGTTATAAATGTATCCCATTTACGCGCACAGCATGAGATATATTTGACCGATGGCATTGATATGCCAATGCAATTTACGCGTGATACCGCGCGCCCTGATCCACTGGCCTCTGCGGTTTCAACTGCGCCTGATATTGCCAAGGAACCGGTAAGCACACAAATTTCTATCTTGACCTTGGAAGACATTCTTGCGCGTGAGCGTGAGGAAGACGTTGCCTCCATCGAACCCGCATCAGGGGTTGAGGGAGAGCTGTATATTGATGTGGATCTTGCATTCTCTGCGCCGATTTTGGAATATGATGATGTTTTAGAAAATAGCCTTCAGGCGCAAGAGGATATGAGTATTGCGCCCAATGATGATAAGAAAAGCTCTGATGTCATGTCAGATTTGGGCATTCAGGATCATGCATCGCTTGAAACGGCAGAGATTTACGACACTTTACCAGCAGATAAAGATGTGGCCATTGATTACACTTATATAGAGCCAAAAACAGGCGGTAAAATTGCAATTATTATTGATGATATGGGCTTAAATCTACGTAGTAAATTGGTGGAGCTTATGCCTGCACCTTTGACACTAGCCTATCTTCCTTATGCCAATAACCTTGCCGAACATACGGAGCGAGCGCGTCAAAACGGGCATGAGCTTATGGTGCATATGCCGATGGAACCGATGAATGGTGCGCTTGATGGTGGGCCACGGGTTTTAAAAACGACACAAAGTGACGAAGAATTACGTGATACGCTTCATTGGGGATTATCACAATTTGAAGGTTATGTTGGGATGAATAATCATATGGGTAGCCGCATTACCCAAGATAAACACGCCATGAGCGTTATTATGAAGGATTTAAAAGCGCGTGGACTATTCTTTATTGATTCCAAAACCATAGGTGCATCTGTTGCCGCCGATGCCGCGCGTGAGGCGGGACTGGATTATGCGGAGCGCGATGTTTTTTTAGACCACGAAATATCAATGGAATTTATCCGTGGCGCGTTAAAAAAATTGGAAAATACCGCGCGTCATAAGGGCTATGCCATTGCCATTGGTCACCCGCATAAGGAAACCATCGCGGCATTAAAGGAATGGTTGCCCACGGTAAAGGATAAGGGTTTAACCATTGTTCCCGTCAGTGAATTGCTTAAACATTCCACAGATAATGGTCGCGTCGCCGGAACTCAATAAAACTATATTAAGAATAGAGTGGCAAAGCACAAGACATCAGCTTTAGATGGTTTGGCTCAGCTAAATTATGCCTTAAATTTTTGAATTGTCAGATTAGCCGCGTGCAGAACCGCACGGGCTTTATTGCAGCATTCTTGATGCTCAAGCTCGGGGTCGCTGTCTGCTACTACGCCGCCGCCTGCCTGCACGTAGACTTTGCCGTCTTTGACCAAAGCCGTACGAAGCGCGATGCAGCTATCCATCGTGTCTTTTGAAAAATAGCCAATACCGCCGGCATAACTGCCGCGACGAGAGACTTCAAGCTCATCAATAATTTCCATGGCACGGATTTTGGGCGCACCGCTGACTGTTCCTGCGGGGAAGCCCGCAAATAGTGCATCAATAATATTCACATCCTTGCGAAGTTTACCTTCGACATTAGATATAATATGCATAACATGGGAATAAAGCTCGATCTGGAATTTCTCAGTGACATTTACACTACCAATTTCAGAAACGCGGCCGACATCATTGCGCCCTAAATCAACCAGCATTAAATGCTCGGCACATTCTTTTTCATCGGATAATAAATCTTTGGCCAGGGCCTTGTCTTCTGCCGCATTTGCGCCGCGTTTACGTGTGCCTGCAATCGGGCGGATTGTGATCACGTCATCGCGAACCCGCACCAAAATTTCGGGGCTTGACCCAACAAGAGAAAATCCCTCAAAGGAGAGGTGGAATAAAAAGGGTGATGGGTTCACACTGCGTAAGGATCTATATAGCTCAAAAGAAGGTAAATCAAAATCAATTGAAAAACGTTGTGATGGGACGACCTGAAAAACCTCCCCTGCATGGATGTAGTCCACGGCCTTGGCGACGGCGGCTTTATAATCGTCTTTTGGGGTGTTGGATATGATTTCCTGATCCCCTGAAAGGCTGGTTTCATGTTCTAATAATTTACGATCCAATGGGGCGTAAAGCGCCGATAATGCCTTTTCAATGCGGGCATGCGCGTTATTATAAGCCGTATCCGCAGGCAGCGCAGTGTTCTTTGCGTGGTCATAAACAGGCGTTGCAATGCAGATCATGTTTTTGACATTATCAAAAATCACAAGCAAAGACGGGCGCATCAGAATACTATCAGGGATTTTCAAATCATCAGGATTTGTATCTGGAATATCCTCAACCAAACGCACCATGTCATAGCCAATATAACCAAACAGGCCAAGCGCACACATAGGCGGTAGGTCATCAGGAGTAACATCCAATGTACTGGTTTCTATAAGTTGGGTCATAGAGGCTTTGGCATTAACATCTTGCGCCGTCCATGGGCCGTTTAATGCACGCGTCACGACTTTGCCGCCTTGGGAGCATTTCCAAAGGAGATCAGGATTTGTACCAATGATTGAATACCGCCCAAGCGTCGCGCCCCCCTCGACAGATTCAAGAAGGAATGAATATGCATTATGTCCGCATATCTTTAAATAAGCAGAGACGGGTGTTTCCAAATCAGCCGACAACCAATGCCAAACGATTTGCGTTTTTCCCTGCGCGAAGATGTCCTTGAATTGATCAAGAGCAGGGGCATTTTTATCGCTTGCGCTATGCATGTCTAGTTTGTCTCGTCTTGCTTTTTGTAATATTTATCCAATAAAGATTGGTTAACCTTCGCCGGATGAACTGTATTTAAACGATGAATATATGCCTGAAATGCTTCATCTCTAACTTCTGTTGATAGCTGCGCTTTAATGGCTTCCAATGTGGTTTTTTGTTCATCTGTCGGTGGGTTACTGACTTCGGGGAAGCTATAACCGATCACATGGATCAGGCCAAAGCTATCACCAAAATTAACGATGCTATAGCCCTGATACGTGGTTGTGAATATTGTTGGACGCTGCGTTTCCGTCAGTGGAGCAGGGATATTCCCCTGTATTCCAATGTTTTTAAGCGTCTGTACGGTCTTATTATTATCCCTAGACAGGCTAGCAAAACTTGATCCGCCTGTTTCCAATTCAGCCAAGAATTTTTGAACGCGCATTTTATTATCCGCGGCCTGTTGATCCTCTATGAATTGCTTTTTAATGGCATCTTCAACGCTCTCATAAGGTTGATAGCTGACAGGCTCAACCGCGCTGAGGTTAAAGGCAATGAAGCGACCGCTCGGAAGCTCATAAAGCATAGATTCTTCATCCTTATTCAGATCATAGATCGTTTGAATGATCATGGCTTGATCGCCTTCTTCAAAGGCATTAATGGCAGAAGAGCCATCTTTTTTATTGCCTGTTGAATCCATCAAATCCAGATTGGAAATATCAAATTTAACATCACCGGAAATATCTTCAAATGCGGTGCCGTTGATAATTTGTTTTTCAATATTTTGAATAACCTCATACATAGCCTCTGCTTTTTTCTCCGCCAATAATTCGGATTCAATGCTAAGCTTAACCTCTGCAAAACTACGTGTGGAAGGGGGCAGGATATTGGTTAGTTTCACAATGTGATAACCAAGCATGGTCTTCACAGGAGGCATGACCTTATCAATTTCACGCCCGTCCAGTGCATCAAGCAAAGGCGGAAGCATCATATCAACTTCAAATGGGATATTTTCGTAAAAACGTTTTTCATCACCAATGACTGTAATGGTCGCGGCTTTTAAGTCTTTACCATCTTGCGTCGCTTTATAGATGGCGTTGGCTTGTGCCTCTTCTGTAACAAGGGCTTGTGTCAGAATAAATTGCTCACCCACGGCGAAGCTTTTGATATTATCTTCATAAGCTTTTTTAAGCTCATCTTCCTCGATCTTCAGATTAAGGTTGATGGTGTTGGGATCGATGATGCCATATTGAACACTACGATATTCAGGAATTTCATAGTTCTGTGCTTTTAGGGCATCATAAAGGCGTTTGAGTTGCTCTTCCTTAGGGGATTCTATGTCTTTTATATCCTTATTTGGAAAGATCAGTAGCTCAACATCGCGTGTTTGACTTTGGAATGTATAAAGAGCCTTCGCCTGATCTTGCGATTCAGGGGCGAACCCCGTATGGATGGCATTCATCATCAATGCGTTGGATGTTTCAACCCTGACTGCCTTAAGGAAGTCAGGTTCAGTCATGCCTTGATAGCGCAAGATTTGCTCCAGTGTATCTTTCATCGAGCCACCTTCGGGTACTTGCGGGCGAATAACTTCTGCAACTTTACTTGCCAGAGCCTCACGACCAATTTCAAGCCCCATATTTTTGGCTTCGATCATAAGCTGCTGCTTGCGGATTTCACCGCTTAACACTTCTTTGGTTATGCCAAGCTGATGGGCTTGCTCAACAGGGATATTATAACGTGCAATAGAACGGCGAAGTGCGCGGTCAAAGTCACGAATGCCAATGGCTGTGCTCTCTATCTTTGCGACATCTGTGCTGCTTACACCGCTTCCGCCGGTGAAAACGCCTCGGACATCCATAACAACCAGACCACCAACGGCCATTCCCAAGATGCCCAAAAGGATATATTTAAGAAAACCGCCAAATGCGCCTCTGCGTAAAGATTGCATAACCATAATTATTTTTACCTAAGTGTTCTATTATTTATAAATATTAATCACGCACTATAAGCAGCGAAAAATCTTGGGGCAAGCGGTGAAATCAAGAAGTCGATAAAAATCAACGATAAATATATGGATGTCACTTGCATAATAGGGGGCAGAGTTGGTATGTAACCCTAATCACATGATGAAGTACACAAGAGAGGTTAGGCTAAAATGAAGAAGCTTATAGCAGGGAATTGGAAGATGAATGGCACTGCAGAGCAAGGCACAGAGCTTGTTTCCGCCATTGCAGAGGGGCTTCGTACTCATTCAGCTTTACACGAATCTTGTGATTTTTTGGTTTGCCCACCAGCAGTTTATATCTCGGTCATTAAGGGGATCGCATCAAAAAATAATATTCTTTGCGGCGCGCAGGATTGTTCAGCCCATGAAAATGGCGCTTATACAGGGGAAGTTGCTGCGCCTATGGTTAAGGGGGTCGGCTGTAGCCACGTCATCTTGGGGCATTCAGAGCGTAGACAATATCACAATGAAAGCAATGAACTTGTCGCGGTAAAGGCCAAGGCAGCGCATGAGGCCGGGCTGATTGCCATTATATGTGTTGGTGAGACAGAAGCGGAGCGTGATGCCAATGTGCAAGATGCGGTTGTCGGACGGCAAGTTATTGAATCTCTTCCCCGTGGCGCGAATGCACAAAATACCGTGATTGCCTATGAACCTGTGTGGGCGATTGGGACAGGAAAAACCGCTAGCGTGGATGATGTTGCAAAGATGCACAGCTTTATTCGCGCCAAACTGCAAGAACATCTTGCAGATTCGCAAAATATGCGTATTTTGTACGGCGGATCTATGAAGCCTGAAAATGCAGAGGAATTGCTCGCTACACCGAATGTTGATGGTGGTTTAATCGGCGGGGCAAGCCTGAAGGCGGATCAGTTTTTAGCAATCGGTCTTGCAGCGCCACAAAATTAGGTGTATTGCTTTCCGAATAATTTATATAACCAAACAGTAAAGTAATTGAACTATGGAATCAGTCGTTCTTGTCATCCATCTTATTCTAGCCCTCGCGATTATCGCTTTGGTGCTTTTGCAACGTTCTGAAGGTGGTGGCCTTGGTATTGGCGGCGGAAATGGTGGCCTTGGTGGTCTTGCATCTGCGCGTGGTACGGCAAATGCCCTTACAAAAATGACAGGTATCTGTGCGTTTGGTTTTTTCGTGACATCACTTACTTTGGCGGTTTTGGCCGGTGGGCATTCTCGATTGAATGCAAGTATTCTGGACGAAATTGAAAAATCTAAAATTCAGGCTCCCGTTGTTAAAGATGATATAAGCGCTCCTCTTGGCACGTCATATTCACCAACGGATGAAGCCGCAGTAACGGATGAAATTCCAACGCTTAATGTTGAAGAAGATCAAAT
>CAXBFT010000059.1:0-10600 GCA_963974945.1 uncultured Alphaproteobacteria bacterium | reverse complement strand
AGCCCTGAATTTTTGACATTGCGCGGTGTTGCAAATGCCCAAGATTGGAAAAATGAAGCAGCTTTGATTGATTTTCTTTCGATTGATCTGGATATGATTGAGGAGGCGCGCTATTGGAAGTCATTTGTCCTCGCCGATTTAGGAGATTGGGAGCAAGCGGTTAAAACGCTGCCCAAGCATTACAGGCCGTTGCAAAATTATCCTGCCAATATTGCAAATTCTCTGGCCTTGGTTCTGGCGGAGGTTAATTTACGTGATGGGCGCGTGGCAGAGGCAGAGGAGCTTTTAGCCATTATTGAGCATAATAAAGCGGAGCTTCCCGACCCGATAATGGCATATCTGAAATATCTGAGCGGCGAAGCGGCGCGTCAAAAAGGTGATAAAGAGCGTGCGCAGGAAATATGGGAGGAGTTAACCCAGGATAAAGATGATCTTTTCCGTACAAAATCCGGTTTGGCATTGGCCGTTTTATTGGATCAAAACAATAAAATTACAAATAAAGATATGATCGATCGTTTGGAGCGCTTGCGCTATGCTTGGCGCGGGGATGAGCTTGAGGCGCAAGTGAATTATTGGCTTGGGCAGGCTTATTTCAAGGATAAAAACTTTATCAAGGGGCTATCCATTATGCGTGAGGCCGCTGCCATTGCGGGGGATACGTTGTTGGCATCGCGTATCACAAAGGATATGGGACAGGTTTTTGTTGATTTATATCTTGGTCATGATTTGAAGAATGTGTCGCCTATCGATGCGGTTGCCCTGTATGAACAATTTAGCGAGCTGACTCCTGTAGGGCCTAAGGGTGATAAAATGGTGCAGATGTTGGCAGAGCATTTGGTGAATGCAGATTTGTTGAGTAAGGCGACAAAATTATTAGAATATCAAGTCGATCATCGTTTAAGCGGTGAAGATAAAATGCGCGTTGCCATTCGTTTGGCGGCGATCAACCTTCTTGATAAGCAACCGCAAAAGGCGATAAATGCTCTATCAAAGGCCGAAGCGGTTTTGGTTTTACTGTCTAATAAGGATGAGGTGCGAAAGCGAGCGCATGAAATTGCGTTATTGCGTGTGCGCGCCTATTTGCAAAATAAACAATATGACACCGCTTTGTCCTTGCTTGAAAAAATGCCCGAAAGTAAAGACGTTCACCGCTTACGCGCCGATATTGCATGGCAGGCGGGATATTGGGATGAGGCTGCGGCTTCGCTTAATGATGTTTTGATTGATGAGAACCTTGTACCTGATAGCGCCTTAACGGAGGAGCAGGCGAGCCTTATCTTAAACCGTTCAATCGCGCTTAGCCTTGATAATGATCGCATTGCGCTTGCCAATATGCGGGAAAAATATTTATCACCGATCGCTAAATCAGGGTTTAAGGCCAATCAATTCGAAGTCATCACCCGCCCCAGAGGCAGCAGCGCTCTAGCAGATAGGGAGACCCTAATGTCGGCCGTATCCGAAGTTGATTTGTTTAAAGATTTTCTTGAGAGCTATCGCAAAGAGCAATAGTAAAATGGCTTAACCGCCGCCCACCGTGGCAAAGCTTTGTACCAATGATCCCGATATAAGATGCCAGCCATCAACCAGAACAAAGAAGATAATCTTAAACGGCAGGGACACGGTTACAGGCGGTAACATCATCATACCCATGGACATGAGGATAGAGGCAACCACAAGGTCGATAATCAAAAAGGGCAGGAACAGCATAAAGCCAATCTCAAAAGCGCGGCGCAGTTCTGAAATCATAAAAGAGGGGATAATGATGTGCAACGGCACATCCATGGCATTATCATACGGGCCTGTTTTGCTTAGATCGATGAATAAAGTTAAATCGTCTTCACGCACATGTTTAAGCATGAATTTTTGGAACGGAATGGTGGTGCGCTCAAAGGCTTCCATTTCGTCAATATCTTCATTAATCAGGGGGACAATCCCCTCTTGATAAGCAGATTTAAGGGTTGGTGTCATAATAAAGAAGGTTAAAAACAGTGCGAGCGAAATCATCACCGTATTAGGCGGCGTTTGTTGAATGCCGATCGCGGTTCTAAGGAATGACAGCACAACAACAATGCGCGTAAAGGATGTCATCATAATCAAAATTGATGGTGCAAGAGATAGAACGGTTAGCAGGGCAACCATTTGCACAACACGGCCTGTTACTGTGCCGTCGCCATCGGTTCCCAAATCAATCGAAACATTCTGGGCAAAAGCAGGGGACATGGAAATGATTGCAAGCAACGCCGCAGATATCATTATAAAGCTGAAAAATTTTATTTTATGCATGGCATATCATAACGTGGAGGGCATGCGGATTTAAGTCGATTAAATCGTTTTGCTCGAATCATCCACAGGCAGGATATTATTTTGCACAATACTCTCTCCATTTGCGCCAAGGATGATCAGGTGTTCTTGATTATCACAAGAGATAATCACCAAACGCCGCCTTGCATCAAGGGGCAGGGATTCAATCATCTTTAACCGGCGTTTATCCGAACTTTTCATAGAGGTTGGTGTAGCAAGGCCAAGCTTTTTAACAATAAAAGCCAAGCCGCCCATCAATGCAAACACAACGCCCATAGCAAAGATGAGCCGTAAAAACTGTGGTAATTCAGGTGATATTGTATCCATGTTCTATTCTGTATCATTCTTTATAACAGCATCAAAGGGATTTTCTTGTCCGTTTGCACGATAGATATAGGATAAAATTTCTCCCACGGCCATGAATGCCTCTGTCGGGATTGGACTGTCGAGGTCGATGGAGGCTAAAAGCTCTGCCAGATCACTATCTTCCCTGACTTTGATGTTATTTTCAAAGGCAAGTGCCAAAATCTTTTCGGCAATATGTCCCCGTCCTGAAGCCGTAATGCGCGGCACTTTTTTCCCACTTTCGGAATCCGATAAGGCAACAGCCGTTTTCTTTTTCGGAATTTTCCTTGTATTTGAATGGGTTGTCTGCTCACCATAGTCTTTTGCCATTGGCATGTATCCTGCATCGTCATCACTGTTGGTAATAGTATAACGAAGGTTAGATAAAATGACGATACAGGATATAGGGCTTTTTCATGCATTAGGTGCAAAAATGGATTACCTAAATCAACGTCAGGGCATTCTTGCGCAGAATATTGCGAATTCTGACACCCCAGGATACCGCCCGAAGGATTTAGTCGATGTTGATTTTGGCACAATGTTAAAAAATGAGCTTGGCGGTTCTAATCAGGTGAAGATTGAGACAACCAACGCACAGCATATGCCTAATCCACAAGCTGAAATTGATCCTAAATCTAAAAAATCACGCGATACCTATGAGGTCGCACCAGCAGGAAATGCGGTGATTATTGAGGAGCAATTGATCCATGCGGGTAAGAATACTATGGACTATAATTTGATGCTGAATGTTTATCAAAAGCAAGTCAGCATGATGAAAATCTCAATGGGCGTTCGATAGAATAGGGAGCATGACATGAGTGATGATATTTTAAATGCAATGACGATTTCGGCTCAGGGGATGCGCGTACAAGGCACGCGTATTCGGGTTATTTCTGAAAACGTGGCAAATGCAGATACAACCGGCAAAACACCGGGCGCAGATCCATATCAACGCCAAACAATCAGCTTTAAAAATGAAATGGATCGAGAGCTAGGTTTTCGTACGGTAAGCGTTGATGACATTGGTGTTGATAGACAAACTCCATTTAATTTGGAATTTCAACCCGATCACCCTGCAGCCAATGCGGACGGATATGTAAAAACACCGAACATCAATACAATGATGGAAATGATGGATATTCGTGAAGCACAAAGATCATATGAGGCAAATTTAGGTATGATTGAACAATCACGTGCAATGGTATCGCGGACAATTGATTTACTCCGTTCTTAATAAAGCGTATAATAGAAATATAAGGAAGATTTTATCATGGCAATCGGCGGCATAAATCCAAGCGCAGCAGCAAGCGCATATTCCAATTCCCAAAGCATCACGGGTGGTGCGGCTAAAGTCACGAATATTTCAAATTTGGGAAATAATTTGGGACAAAATGATGCTGTATCAAGTGGGGCAGATATTTCCTTTGCTGATATTCTAAAGCAAGGCGTTCAAAATTCCTTGCAAACCATGAAAGCCGGTGAAGAAATGTCGGCCAAAGCCGTCACGGGCGAAGCCAACTTGACAGATGTTGTTCAGGCAGTTACCTCGGCTGAGCTTAGTTTGCAAACGGTGGTCTCTGTCCGTGATAAGATGATTTCGGCCTATCAAGACATTATGCGTATGCCGATCTAATATATTTCATGTGGTTTAATTTTGATCATCTACATAAGGGTGTTTTGAACATCTCTTGAATTTGCTAAGCTGATCTCCATGACAGAGACGGAAATTATAGAAACAGCCCGCCAAGCGTTGTTGATCACCATGCAGATCAGCGCGCCTATTTTGATTGTCGGGCTTGTGGTCGGTGTGGCGATTGCTTTGGTGCAGGCGCTTACCCAGATTCAGGAGATCACCTTGGTCTTTGTTCCAAAAATTATGGCGATTTTTCTGTCGATGTTTTTCTTTTTACCATGGATGATGAATGTGTTGGTGGTCTTTACCGAGGGCCTGGCAGAACGCATTATTAGCGGCGGATAAAGCCTATGCAAGGCATGCTTGAAACATTTCTATCAACGGGAATTTTGGCGTTTCTTCTGACCTTTTCTCGTGTGGGAACGGCGATGATGATTATGCCGGGGCTTGGTGATTCCTTTGTATCCGAGCGTATCCGTTTGCATTTATCGCTTGGATTTACGCTCGTCCTTTTTCCGGTTACGCAACCCTATATGCCCAATCCTGTGCCGCCGCTTTATTCATTGGTCGCGTTGATAGGGATGGAGATGATTATCGGTCTGATGATTGGCACAGTGGCGCGTATTTTCATGACGGCACTTGATACCGCAGGTATGGTGGTTTCATCACAATCCGGCCTTGCTAATGCGCAGGTTTTTAACCCGACATTGGCAACGCAAGGCTCCGTCATGGGCGCATTCTTGTCTGTAACAGGTGTGGTTATCCTATTCTCAACCAATATGCACCATTTGTTGATTATGGGGGTGGTCGAGAGCTATCAGCAATTCCCCGTGGGGCAGCTTTTAGATACGGGATCAATGGCAGAATTAATTGCCAAGGCCGTGACCGCGAGTTTTGAAATTGGTGTAAAGATTGCGGCTCCCTTTATTGTATTGACCTTGTTGGTTTATGTCGGGATGGGGGTTCTTGCCCGATTAATGCCACAAATTCAAGTGTTTATGGTGGCCTTGCCGTTGCAGATTTTACTGTCTATTATGCTTCTTTCTATTGTATTACCCGTATTATTTCTCAGCTGGCTCACAGATTTTAAGTCTGCGATGTTCTATTTCTTCTCTAATGCGGTGGGAACATATTAACTTATAAAATATAGAATAGAGATATGGCCGACGATCAGGACGATGATTCCCAGAAAACCGAAGACCCCACCCCCAAGAAATTGGAGGAGGCACGAAAACGCGGGCAAGTGCCAATGTCACGTGAGGTTAATAACTGGATCATGTTATTTGCAGCGACCATTCTTATTTCATCTTTTGCCGGCACAATGATGAATGATTTGAAGGATATGATGCGTGTGTATATTGAACAAGCCCACGCCCTTCCCGGGATGCCAGGCGGCCTTGGTGTGGTGTTGGGTGAGGGGCTAAAGCAGGTATTGTTTATTATAGCTATTCCTTTTGCATTTTTATTGGTAGCTGCATTTTTGGGGCCATTTGTACAAATTGGCCCGCTTTATGCGCCGCAAATTATTAAGCCTGATTTCAGTAAAGTATCGATAAAAAAGGGATTTGGGCGATTATTTTCTATGCGCTCTCTTGTTGAATTTGCCAAAGGATTGTTGAAAATATGCGTGGTTGGCGCGGTGGCAGGGGTTATCGTTTATCCGTATTTAGGACAGTTTGAACATTTGATTGATATTCCTGTTGTGATGATGATGGATGAATTGCGCTATCTGGTCATTAAAATGATGATTGGCGTTTTAGTCATTTTGATGGTGATTGCGGGGGCAGACCTTGTGTATCAACGCTATGAATATAATAAGAAAATGCGTATGAGCCGTCAGGATATTAAGGATGAGTATAAGCAATCCGAAGGGGATCCACATATTAAAGGAAAGCTGCGTCAGCTTAGAATGGAAAAGGCGCGTCAGCGTATGATGCAAAATGTGCCTAACGCCGATGTGGTGATCACAAATCCGACGCATTATTCCATTGCCTTAAAATATAACCCCGATGAAAACCCTGCACCGATTGTAATTGCCAAGGGGATGGACGAGGTTGCCTTACGCATTCGGGAGATAGCCAAGGAAAATGATATTATCCTGTATGAAAACAGGCCGCTTGCCCGCGCCCTTTATGAGACAGTTGAGATTGACGAAATGGTGCCAACCGAACATTTCAAGGCCGTTGCAGAGGTTATTTCCTATGTCTTCAAATTAAAAGGCAGGGTGCGTTAGGCATCTTCTTTATCAAAGCCTTTTAGATCATCAAGCTCTTTACGCAGTTGCGCCTTACGGATGCGGGATTTTAGAGCACGTTCTTCCTTATCACCGCTCTTGCGCAGAGCAATAATAGAGAGGAAGGGCGGTAGTGCGATGAGCAAGCCGACATATTTATTTTGCCCATAGGCATTTGCAACCATCAGAAAAACCATGATAATCAATGCAACATTGGCAAAAAGTGTCAGATAATAAAACGCGCATTTTTTCTTCTCACAAAATTTCATAATATTAAGAACCTTATCTTTTTAATTTGGGCAAACTTCATGCTATAAGGGTAGCGTATTTTTTTAGAATATTAAAATTAAAAAAGGGGATTAAAATGCGCCGATCATTTCTTGCCATATGCCTAACCACGACTATGCTTTCATTTCCGGTATTGGCCGTGGATATAGATGTAAACAGCGCAATTCGCGCCGCTACCATTTATAATGACCGCGCAACCTTAACCCGAAGTGCAAAAATCGACGTGCCTGCAGGGGCGCATATGTTGGTGGTGAAGGGGCTTCCCTTAAATATTTTTACTGATTCTTTGCGCGTTGACGGTACATCAAAGGCAAAAGTCTCATTCGGCGCAGTGTCGCATAAGGCGGTATCATCGGAAGATTATATTGTACCACAGGAAAAAGAGCTGAACGATATATTGCAAGGCTTACAAGATTCAAAAACGGCATTTGAGGTCGAAAAGCAAGCATTAAGGGTCGGTCAGGTCTTTTTAGAAAATATAGGCAAACAGGCGGTTTTGAGAGAGAATGAAGACATTGCAAAAATAGATTTAAACCCCAAAAGTTGGAGCGAGGCGGCGGAGCATCTTTCGGTGAAGACGGCAGAAAACCTAAAGGCTGGTTTATCTTTGGATATTAAAATCCGTGATATTGATGAAAAAATCCGCAAAACAACACAGGATTTAAATGGTTTGCGCACAGGGCAGAAGCGTAGTTATACAGTTTCTATCCCCATTGAGGCCGACCGCGATACCAGTGTGAGCTTTGAGCTGAGCTATCAAATTCCTAATGTGGGATGGCGCCCTGTTTATGATGCGCGCCTTGATACCAAAACAGGTGGGTTAGAGCTTATACAATATGGATCAGTATGGCAGCAAACAGGCGAAGATTGGGACGGGGTAAAGCTCACCTTGTCTACGGCGCAACCAAGCCGCGGTGCGTCCTTGCCCGAATTAAGTACGCATTGGGTGAATATTTACAAAGAACGCCCGATGATGAAGGTCGCGCTTTCTTCTGCGGCAGGCTTTAGTGAAATGGCAAGTAATATGGCGGCTTCTCCTATGGCTGATGAAATGGTAATGGAGGCTCCCGAAGAGCGGGTCGTTGTTCAATCCGCGCAAATCAATACAAATGGTTTTGTCGCAGAATATGAAATTGTCGGCCCGTCTGATGTTAAGGCCGATGGTACACAATCCAAACTTTTAATTGGTAATTTTGATATAGAGAGCCGCATTCAGGTTCAAATAAAGCCTGAATTTGATGCAAATAAGGCTTATCTGGTTTCTATAGCCAAGCTTAAAGGCGAAGCACCAATCCTGCCCGGGCAGGTGAGTTTATTCCGCGATGGCGCTTATATAGGTAAAGACCAAATGCAGATGCTTCGTCAGGGTGATGAAAAAGACCTTGGGTTTGGTATTGATGATAGTGTCACGGTATCACGAAATACTATAAGAGATGAGAGTAGCGAAGTTGGTATGATTGCCAAGGATAATGTCTTAGAGCGCCAATATATCACCGAAATCAAGAATCTTCATAAAAAGCCATTTGAAATCGCCGTTTTTGAAGCCATTCCCACATCACAAGATGAACGTGTACGTGTGGAGCTTGTAAAGGGGGCAACATCGCCAGAGTATCAGAGCGATATAGCACAGAAGAAAGGCGTTATGGGGTGGGTTTTCACCTTACCGCCACAAGAAAGCAAAAAGATCGGCCTTGGTTGGAAGGTTTCTTGGCCGAAGGGTGAGGATATATCCGGCCTATAAATATGTGAACAAGGCGGAAAGCTGCGTCGTACCTCTTGTCCTTAGGGGGGCGCTGTGCCATGATTTTGTGCAATGAAAAATGATCATAAAGAATTTATAGAACGACACCATAATCGCGGCGCGCTCCACCATCCTAGTGGCAGTCGCAAGCGCTTAAGTGTGGCTATTATCATTTCTATCTTGTCTTTATACTTTGTTTTGATGGTCTTTATTGTGCATTTATCGCGCGTTGATCAGTCGACAATTATTATTTCTATCCTTGTGTTTTTCAGTACAACGGTTGTCGCCTTTATTGCCCGCAGGTCGCAATATCTTCATGCGAAGCAGGAAAAAGAACTGATCTTGCTTAAAGAAGTATTGGAGGGGAGCCGTGGCGGGCGCTTAATCACCGATGAGGCTGACCATATTCTTTATTATAACCAACGCTTTGTCGAGATTTGTCCCAATCATGAAAGCGGCACATCCTATCATGCTTTGGTGGATATGTTTTCAGGTAATGATAAGGCCGCCTCATTGTTTAATGTGCTCTCCGATCAGGCGCATCGGGGGTTAACGGATTCTATTGAACTTTATTGTGAAACCCGTGATTATGAGGGTTGGTATCATGTTACCGCACAACCCGTCGCGGGGCATGCGGGATATATTCATTGGCGCATTGATAATGTGACCGATAAACACACCGCCGATCGCACGGTCAACGAAGAACGCGAGAAGCTTATTGATTTTACCGATAACGCGCCAGTTGGGTTTTTCTCTTTGGATGAAAATGGTGGTTTTATCTTTGCCAATGCGACATTTGCGCGCTGGCTTGGGGTGGATTTGACGCATTTATTGGAGCAAGCACATTTCCATACCTATATTCTTAATCCGCCAAAAGACGTTGCTCCCTATGATTTGACAGAAAAAGGCGGAGAAAAGCAAATTGCAGAAATTGAAATGAAGGGCGCAGCCGGTAAAATATTTTTGGCCTCCGTCAATCAAAGCATTATGCATAACGAAGATGGCAGTGTTCGTACACGCGCCGTTGTCCATGATTTAACATCAGAGCGCGAAATGCGCCGCGCCCTTAAGGCATCAGAAGATCGTTTCCGTCGTTTTTATGAGGAAGCGCCGCTGGGGATTGTTCTGGTTAATGAAAATGGCTTGGTTGCCGATTGTAACAACGAATTTGCCCGCATGATGGGAAAAACCATTGCCGATCTGGAAAATAAGCATTTCAAATTACTGATTACCGATGAGTATAGAGATGCCGTTTTATCCGCGATGAAGGAAATGCAAGGCGGGCAGCCTATGGCAGAATCGATGGAAGTTACGCTTTACGGGGCCGCAGATCAAACGGTAACCGCGCAGCTTCATGCGCGCCGTTTTAGTGATGGTGGTTCCACCGTTCTTCACTTTATTGATATTACAGAGAAGAAATCATTAGAGGCACAATTCGTTCAATCACAAAAAATGCAGGCAATCGGCCAGCTTGCAGGCGGTATTGCGCATGATTTTAACAATCTTCTTACAGCGATGATCGGGTTTTGTGATCTCTTGCTCTTGCGTCATAAGCCCGGTGATCCGTCCTTTGGCGATATTATGCAGATTAAGCAAAATTCAAACCGCGCAGCCAATCTTGTACGTCAATTACTGGCCTTTTCGCGTCAACAAACTTTGCGCCAACGTGTCCATGATGTCACCGATATTTTGATTGAGCTTTCCCATCTGATGCGCCGCTTAATTGGTGCAAATATTGAGCTTGAGATGATTCATGGCAGTGATCTCGGTCTTGTAAAAGTTGATGAAGGCCAGATGGAGCAAGTGCTTATCAATTTGGCAGTAAATGCGCGTGATGCGATGAATAGCGGTGGAAAATTGACGGTTGAAACGGAAAACTTCACTAATGAAGATGCGCGTGAAGTGATGCAAGAGGAAATGCCCCCCGGTCATTGGGTTCTGATTAAAGTCAGTGATACGGGCTGCGGGATTTCAAAGGAGAATATGGAGCATATCTTAGAGCCGTTTTTTACCACCAAAGGCGTGGGTGAAGGAACAGGGCTTGGGCTTGCTACGGTTT
>CAXBFT010000058.1:0-10853 GCA_963974945.1 uncultured Alphaproteobacteria bacterium | reverse complement strand
AAGAGTTGGAATGGAGACTTTTGTAAGGCATTATGACTTGTTTAATAATAAACGAATATCGGATTTGCATGCTCTGGAAACGTTAATGTTAAGAGAACCGAAGTTTAAAGCGTCCTCTTGCAAAACTAAAGTTTATAAAGCAAGAAGAATAATTCGTGAAGGACAAGTAAAGTGTGTTTTAGAAAGGGTTTTAAAGTCAAATAGAGTGAAGCAAGAAGTTACTTTGCAAGCCAAAGATATATTGTTAGAAATTAAAAATAAATGCTCAATAATTTAAACACCATAAAAACCCCATCCTACATCGCGGACATCGCCGCGATCCGCAGCAATTTGACCAAAGCCAAGCGCATCCGCGAAGAGGCGGGCGTTGAAATATTGCTGGCGACGAAGGCATTTTCCATGTTTTCCGTCTTTCCCATGATGCGTGAATATTTGGACGGCACAACCGCGAGCGGCCTGTATGAGGCGCGCCTTGGTGCAACGCATTTCGGGAAGAATGTCCATACCTATTCCCCCGCATTCACGGAAAATGATTTGAGGGAAATCCTTAAATATTCCAACCACATTTATTTTAATTCGGTAAGCCAGTTGAACCGTTTTGCACCGATGGTGCGCGCGGCGCGTGCGGATTCCGTGATCGGTTTGCGCGTCAACCCACGGCTTTCACTGGTGAAGAACAGCGCACTTTATGATCCTTCTGCGCCATGCTCACGCTTTGGTGTGCAAAAGGAGGAGCTTACCCCCGCTGTCTTGGCGCAGGTTGATTTACTGCATTTTCATAATCTTTGTGAGAATATGGCGCAGGACAGCGTTAAACTAATTGCGCATGTTTCAAGTGAATTTGGCTTTGCCCTGAAACAGGTCGAGCGTGTCAATTTGGGCGGTGGGCATTTTTACTCTCACCCTGATTATGATATTGCGGCGCTTATCTCTGCGCTTAAAACCTTGAAAGCCGATCATCATATTGACATCACAATGGAGCCGGGCGGCGCGCATGTTCTTCATGGTGGGTATTTGGCCGCGCGCGTTTTGGATGTGATTGAGGGAGAGAATAAAATTGCGATTTTAGACGCCAGTGCCTCCACCCATATGCCTGATGTGTTGGAGGTTCCCTATACCCCGCAAATCATCGACGCAAAAATCGTGGAGCAGGGCGCAAAGGGGGATCATATCTATATCCTTGGCGGGAATACATGCATGACGGGCGATGTCATTGGGACATATAAATTTGATGCGCCGCTTCAAATCGGGCAGATGTTGATTTTTACCGATATGATGCAATATGCGAATGTCAAGAACACCACCTTTAACGGCGTGCCACTCCCCGATATTGCGATATTGCATGAGGATGGGCAATATGAGGTCGTTAAATCTTTCGGCTATGAAGATTTTGAGGAACGCTTAGGATAATAGGGGCGCATATATTTATGCCTCTATCAATTTGACCATATGTTGTAATATTTGGGCATAGAGCGCATCGCCCGCCTTTTGGTCTTCAACGCCGTGGTCAATATTGGGGTTATCATTCACTTCTATGACCAATATCCGTCCGTCTTCAAGCTGTTTCAGATCAACGCCATAAAGGCCGTTACCTATAAGTTTGCTGGCATTTATGGCGGTGCGGATAACCTCCTGAGGAACATCATCAAGCGCCATGCATTCATGTGCCCCTGATTTGGCATTCTTGGCCTTTGCCCCGTGATTGTAAATTTGCCAATGATCTTTTGCCATGTAATATTTTAGCGCAAATAAAGGTTCATTATTCAAAACACCAATGCGCCAATCATATGCCGAAGGCACAAATTCCTGACATAACAGAATCTCTGATTTTTGGAAGAGGATCGCCGATTTCTTTTTTAAATCCTCAAGGCTTGTGACTTTGCTGATGCCGCGGGAAAAGGATCCGTCAGGCACTTTTAAAACTGCGGGGAAGTCTATTTTATATTCCATCTCATCAATGCTGCGTCTTTCCATGATTAATGTTTTTGGAACGGGGATTTTATGCGTTTCCAAAAGCTCTTTCAAATAGACTTTATTACAGCATCGTATAATCGATTTTGTATCATCAATGCATGGAATATCTTCCTGATCTGCTTTGCTGGCGAAGCGGAAGGTGTGGTTATTGATTGCCGTTGTTTCACGAATAAACAAGGCATCAAATTCAAGCAGAGTAGGGAAATCTTGCTTTGTAATCAGCTCTACCCAAATATCCATTTTCTTGCCGACGGAGATGAATTTTTTAAGCGCTGCAATATTGGAGGGGGCATATTCCTCTTTCGGGTCATGCAAGATGGCAATCCAATAGCGCTCTTGCTTTTTATTGCTGCGCGATCCACGCCAAGCGGAACCGGTGAACTTGGCTAAGCTTTCATGGAATTGTTTAATTTGTTCCTCGACCAAGGATATAAAAGACGGGGCTTCGATTTTACTGATGACCCATTTATCGTTATCGGTGTACTTGATTTCAATGGCACTAATCGGACAGCGAAATAAATCAAAAATGCGCCGTGCAATAATTTCGATTGCGGGATGATCATGTCGCCCGAAAAAGCTTGTGTAAATGCGCGTCAACGGGTCTTTGCACGGCTCCTTATAGTGTTTTTTCAAAAGGGCGTTCCATGCCAATGCCACAATATTTGTCACATCGGGAATGCATGGCATGCCGCGCGCTTCGGCCAATAAGGATACATAATATCCCTTGCTTAAATAATCATATCGACTTGAAAGATTGATCACTTTTGGCTGCTTTTTTGCCTTGAAATGCGCCATGGTGATGAAGTCTTTTGGCGTTAAGACTTTTATATCCATACTTTCTTTAAACTGCTTTGGTTTATCTGTGACAATGATGTATTTGATCGAGTCCATGTTAAAATACCTTTTTCAATTTTATACAGGCCGATTCATCAGGGTAATAATTTTCTATACGTCCAAATATCGTATAGCCAAGATATATATATCGCTCAAGGTGGCGCGCGTTATCGGCTCTGATTTCTAATATCATCCCGTTTAATTTTTCTTGTTTTATGCATTTTTCTGCATGAAGGAACAGCGCTTTGCCAATCTCTCCACCCTGATGGTCTGAAGTTACCGCAATAGAATAAAGTCGTCCGAATTGCGTATTTTTCCGTAGGAGCAGTATAATATACCCGCATGGCTCACCTTTCAACATTGCAATCCATATTTGTGCATTTGCCTTCGTAAGAAGATAGCGGAATTGTCGTCTTGGTGTAAGATGGTAAATAGATGTATTGAACGCATTTTTTTCAATGCGAACCAAGGCATTCAGATCATCAAGTGTCGCGGCGCGGATCATTTGGGGGCGCTGTATGATGGTGTGGTCATAAAATAAAAGGACATTTTTAAACCCTGTAATATTGTTATATTCATTATTCTATATGCTTAAATATAGTTTTTGCATAGATTTATTTTATTGCGTGTAATACCTAGGTAAAACCCGCCATCACAGCGGGTTTTAATGTTTCTTATCTTTGTGGGATATTGGCGATTTTATCCAATGAGAGCCAAGTCACATGCGCCAAATCCGTTGAAATTTGTACGGATAGATTGGCTGTATGCGCCGGTGTTTTTGATCTCAATCCAGTCGCCCTCACGAATATCAGTAGGCAGCATAAACGGCCCCTCCATCATATCCAGTGAATCACATGTTGGACCGGCAAGGGAATAGCTCTCAAGCGAGTCGTTAAATGCACCATGCGCACGAATAGCCTGCACTGGAAAGCGCGTGTTAAGCCATTTTCCTGCATCAAACAAGCCGCCATATGTACCATCATTGATATATAGACGTGACCCGCGGCGAGCCTCTACGCGGACGACAAGTGAACCGCTTTGTGCGACCATTGCGCGACCTGGCTCCGCCAATAGCTCCATATGATCAAGTCTTGCACATTGCAATGCTGTGCGCACAACATCGATACATGTGTGGATGCTTGGTACATCTTCGTCTTCATAAGGAACAGGGAATCCGCCGCCAATATCAATCGCATCAACGCGAACGCCGCTACGCTCTATTACGCCGCGAACAATATTGATCGCATTGGCATAAGCCGCCGCATTTGAGATTTGCGTTCCGACATGAAAGGCAACGCCCAATTTAACGCAAAAGACGCGGCATGCACGCAACAGCTCAATCGCCATTTCAGGCAAAGCGCCGAATTTGGCAGAAAGGTCAATGGATGCATTCTCATTCTTTGGCAAGCCCAAGCGCACAAATAGATTCAAATCATTTGCGTTATTGGTTTCACGAAGTATCTTTGCCAGCTCATCTGCATGATCCAAGACGAAATTGCGCACGCCATGCTCATAATATGCTTCGCGGATGGCTTCGGGCGCTTTGATCGGGTGCATGAAATACAGCTCGGCTTTGGGCGCAACTTTACGAACCAAGCGCATTTCCTCGGCTGATGCCACATCAAAGGCATGAACGCCGCCTTTGTATAAATTGGCAATCGCAATAGGGTGCGGATTGGTTTTAACGGCAAATAACGTCTTGCCGGGGAATGCGTTTACAAATTCCGCGCCTGTATCCTCAATCTTTTTTGGGTTAAGGGTGTAAACCGGCAATGCGGGTCTGCGTGCATGCACCATATCTTCTGTGCTTGCAAAATAGGGGTGTTGCTCAATGTCTGTGCCTATTTGACGGGCAGTTGATTTATAAAAACGTTTATTAAATGATAAAATTTGGCTCATGGGACATGCGCTCCTTTTTAATGCATTGTTATCAAAAAGAACGAACAGCTCGTCGTCAGAAGAGCCATTCAGCCCGCTTCGCACATGCACGAAGGCGGGCGCTATGCGTTTACCAGATCTGACCCAATACGCGATTTATTCTGCAAAGCGCAGGAATAAGCATATGCATGTAATGCGCATATGGCGTATTTTTAGATGATATATAGGGATTTGTGTCCCATCCTGTAGCAACATTACGTTTCATAACGCAAACCTTTTCAAATCGAGGGGGTGGTAATTCACCCCGTATTGGTTGGGAGCTTAAAAAAATAACTCCGCCCCGGTTTAAAATGTTTACGCCGTTGCATAAACTCAATCATAAAAAATGATCGGCCAGAGACACGTGCGTTAGGAGTTATTATATAACTTTAGACTCTTTTGCAAAAGAAAAATGAAGAGCAGAATAAAAAAAATGGATATGGTATATAAAAACGTCAAAAACTGAAGGAAACCGTGATGAGCATACAAAGTCTAAACCCTAAGAATGGTGTTGAAAACGGGCGCTATCATTTATTTGATACGGACATGATCGAATCGGTATTAGAGCAGAGCCAATCTGCTTTTTTAAGACATAAGAATACAGGCTTTGATTCGCGCACACGCCAGATATTGGCCGTCGCCGATTATCTGGATGAGCATGCACAAGATTTGGGACTTATGATTACCAATGAGATGGGAAAGCTTTTATCTTCTGCCGTTGCCGAAGTACATAAATGTGCGCAGTTATGCCGTTATTACGCAGAAAATGCAGAAGGTATTCTAGGCGATCAGCTTATTGAAACAAATGCCAGAAGGTCTTATGTGCGTTATTTGCCTATTGGCGCAATCCTTGCGGTTATGCCGTGGAATTTTCCCTTCTGGCAGGTCTTCCGCTTTGCAGTGCCTGCGTTAATGGCTGGGAATGTTTGCTTGCTTAAGCATGCATCGAACGTGCCTGAATGCGCGTTGGAAATTGAGCGTATCTTTAATCAGTGTGGTTTTGATAATGGTGAGTTTCAAACACTTTTGATTAAATCATCGCAAGTAGAGCGCGTTATAGCCGATGATCGCGTGCGCGCCGTGACATTAACAGGATCAGAAGCAGCGGGATCTAGCGTGGCGGCGGCAGCGGGGAAATATTTAAAGAAATCAGTGCTTGAACTTGGCGGTAGTGATCCCTTTATTGTCATGCCCTCTGCTGATTTTGATCAATCTATTGATTTAGCCGTAAGGGGACGGGTGCAAAATAACGGGCAAACCTGTGTTGCCTCTAAACGCTATATTATTCACGCCGATATTTATGATGCGTTTAAGACGGCTTTGGTGGCGCGGTATGAGGCGCTTATTGTTGGTGACCCCTGTGATAAAAAAACTGATATAGGCCCGCTCTCCACGCACCATATTCAGGTCGAACTGGATATTCAGGTGCAAGAAACGCTTAATATGGGGGCGGCGCGTTTATGTGGCGCGCATATCATTGAGAGTGAAGGCCATTATTATCAACCCGGCCTGCTTGAAAATATACCCAAGGGCAGCCCTGCCTATGATAACGAGCTTTTTGGCCCTGTTGGTTTGTTGTTTAAGGTCGCGGATTTGGATGAGGCAATAGCGCTTGCCAATGATACGCGCTTCGGCCTTGGCTCTGTTATTTGTACGCAGGATAAAATTGAAATTGAGCGCGCAGTGAATGAGCTTGATGCAGGGTGTACTTTTGTGAACGCCCTTGTGGCTTCTGATGCGCGCTTGCCCTTTGGTGGGGCAAAAGCATCGGGGTATGGGCGTGAGTTATCTGCCGAAGGGATTCGTGAGTTTTGCAATATGAAGACGATTTATATTGCGTGATTACATCTCATTCTTTACCTGATTATAGGCAATAACGGCAAAGAGGAATGTTCCGCCAACAATATTACCCGCACAGGCTGCGATTAAGAAGGCAACGCCTTTTATAATGTCGAGTTGACCTTGTAGCATCAGGATGAATGCTTCGGCTGATCCCGCAACAATATGGGCAAAATCACCAATCGCGATGATATAGGTCATCATTACAATGACCCAAAATTCTGTGCCGCCGCGCGCGCTGGGTAACATCCACACAAGGCAGGCAATAAGAAAGCCTGCAGGGATTGCCATTTGGAATATATGCCAAAATTCCTGATCTACCGCATGGCGAGAAATTTCAGTGAAGACTTCTAATAATTCGGGTGAGACAAATGTAAATTTAGTCACAAGAAGCGCGGCGATGAATGTTCCGATAAAATTGGTCAGAAGGACAACGCCCCAAAGCTTTAACGTGCGACTGAAATTACGCCATGTGCGCTTTTCAAGCAAAGGTAAAACTACGGTAATGGTATTTTCTGTAAATAATTGGAAACGACCAATAATCACAATGACAAAGCCAAAAGTATATCCCAGATTCTCAAGCAGGAAGTTATCGCCGCCAGGTAAATGATGTTTTAAATACCCTTCACAAAATAAAGAAAAGCTGATGCATAATCCGGCGACGAGTCCTGACCACCCTAATGATGGAAGAGAGCGAGAGAGCTCTTCCTGACCTTCTGTTGAAATAATTTCATAGATTGTCGGTGCGGTCAGTCGCAGGCGTTCATCAATATCATCATTAGGATTATTCATAGGGAGGGGCCGCCTTGTTTTATTTATAACTATAACTGTTTGTTATTGTGTCTTATAAAAAACAAGAATGCCAGTAGTTTCTAACTGTGGTGGAACCATAAATACAGCATTGGAAACCAGATGAAGCTGAAGGTTATCGTTCCCTTAACACATTGGTATGTAATCCATAGCCAAAAGACATTCTTTCCCGGTTTTTTGAATTTCCGGAAGAAAGATGTTTTGCTTTTTTTCTCTTCAATTTGTTCCATGCGTGCTACCTTATAGCCATTACATCACCGATTGCTTGATGAAAGTCAAGTATTCGAATTTCATTTTAAGAAATATGGACGAATTTGATGCCCAAAATATACATATCTATTTTTGTTTTTTTACTCTTTGTTTTTTGCATATCTATTTCGTTTGAGGGGGCTGTCGCCACGGATTATACCGCAAAGCCAAAAACACAGAGTGGGGGGACATTATATAATAAACAAAGACCAAAGCCAACGATGCCTGCCATTGTTGACGAAGCAGAGCAGCAGATTAATGCCGAGAGTTCGGAAGGTGAAATGCAGGCCAGCGAAGGCTCTGAAAACGCTGAACCGACAGTATTGGACAAGGTTGAGCGTATGCCTGCGGCTTTGTGTATCACATTGGGAAAACCCTGAATGTCTAAAAACGATTTCAGAGGTTAGTTTAACTGTCGCCAGTAATTATGCGCAAGCCTTGGATTCCAGAGGTTTAGCTAAATATAACGAAGGACTGAAACAACATTGCGCGGCCTCTACGGCGGCAACGCGCACAGCTGTTCCTGGCTATGCCATGAAAAGCGCATTAACCGAATGCATCAATACAATTTATGAAATTAACCAAGCAACACAAGTGAAGCCCGATGAAACACGATACCAACTCTTGGTGAGTGCCGTTTTATGTCTGGATAGTGACGCAAGTTGTAGTTTTATTGAAAAATCACTTATTGTTAAGAGATAGGCGTTTATTGATAGGATGCTCTTAAATATCCCAAAAGCTCTTGGCTCGGCGCGCCTGTCATAGATAAGTTGGCCGCCCGTTGAAAGGTTTTGATCGCATTCTCCGTCATGGGGCCGCTCATACCATCTATCGGACCGGGATAGAGGCCGCGGCGCATTAATTCAGTTTGAATTTGCGATAGGAGCTGTTTTTCTGCGGCAAGGTTTGCTTGAGCACCATTTTGCGGCTGCTCTGCGCGGACACGAGCGATAATCACTTCTACGTCTCCCATACCTATTCCAAGGCTTGAGGCAAGTTGCTCTAAGGCTTGTTTGGCTTCGGCGCTGCCGTTATCTGCGGCTGCTTTATACCAGCTTAATGCCTCATTGGGGCGTGTTTGACCCAATAGGCCATTCTCATAAATAAGACCAAGATTATAGGCGGCCTCTGTTATGCCTTTATCTGCGGCTGCCTCGAAATATGCGGCGGCGTGACGTGGGTTATAGGGAACACCAATGCCCTCAATACTTGCGATACCCAGATTATATTGTGCCTCCGGGTGGCCTAAATCGGCAGCTTGAGCGTATAGCTCCATTGCTTTTTCAACACTTGTGGGTACGCCCATGCCTTGATGATACAAAACGCCGAGATTGTATTTTGCATTTGCTACACCATTATTTGCGGCCTCTGTAAACCAAAGGACGGCGCGTTCCAGATTTTGTTTGATCTGCCCATGTCCTGCAACATAAATTGCGCCCATATCATGCTGAGCTTCGGGAATGCCTTCAAAGGCTTTTACTTCTATTTTTTTAGCTATATCTGTCAGGTTAGGATCGGCAGCGATGCGTTTGCGCAATGTGGTTTTATAAGCTACATCATCTAAGGGCGGTGCAGGTGCAGGTGCAACGGCGATAGTCTCATTTTTTTGTGCAGGTATGGATGAAGGCTCAAGGCGGTTGAGCTGCTCTGCTAGCTGGTCTTCATTTGTATCAAAGGCATCGACAATGGCATCATTATCATTGAGGTCTATATCGTCTGATACCTCAATGATCGGGGGTTGTTTTTGTGCCTGCATGTTTTCAATTTCATCTTGCCCATTGTGAATGCGAATAGGCTGCACGGCTTCCGCAATCTTTTCTTGCGGCTGCGGCGGAAATTCAACCAGGGGGATGCTTATGTTTTCTTGTGGTGTTAAATTTGTTGCGGTGATCGCCGCGTTATATGGCGTATCGCTCTGCGCGATAGCCGGTGGAGGCTCTATCGGTTCATAGAGGGAAACGCGCGGGGGTTCCGTAGGTGATGTCATAGCAGGGGAAGGGGTGCGCGTTGCGCTCATAATCCATCCCAACATTAAAACTACGAGCAGAATGAGGGCAAGGCTTGTTGCTTGTAAGCGTACGGGTCTTCTCCACCATGGCATAAGTGATTCTTCTTGCATGCGGCGACCAATGGCCATCGGATCTGTTTTGAATGTATCATCGGTGATGTGAGGCATATTTACACCGCCAATAGCGCCCTTATCCGTCAGTAGGACCATAGCCTTAGCATTCAGGGCATCGCGCGTTTCTAAAACCGCTTGTTCAATGCGTTCAACCTTGCGCAGAAGGCGGTTGCGATCTTCGATGGCTTTATCAATCTTACGGTCAAGTTTTATATAGTCAGAGCGCGTATCTTCAATCTTGTTATCAAGCGCATCATTCAGTGTTTCAGATTCGCTGACACGTTTGGTCAATGCGACATATGCAGCAACACTGCTTACCATTTTCTCATTCTGGTTTTTTTGCGCGCTTTCTAATGTCTCTTGGCGTTTTATAATATCTGTATCTTTTTGGCGCTGTTTTTGAACTGCATCTTGTAATGCCTCAAGTGAGGTATCATATGTCCCTGTTTTTTCTTCTAACGCTTTTACAAGGTCTTTGGCTTGCTCTAATTGTGTGAGGGTTGTTTTGATGCTGTCTTCGACGCGTGTTGTTTTCTTTGCCACTTCGCCTTGTTTGCGCGCAACTTTTTGCTCTAAATCAATGTAATTTGTTTCTTGGGATGTTGTTTTTTCCTCAAGCTTTTTAATGGTCTCTTTATAAGCCGCAAGCTCTTTTTTGATATTTTGACGGTCATCTTTAGAGGTTTTAAGCTTTGTATTTAAGGCTTTCAGCAAAAGAAGAATCTGAATCTGCGTGTTATCACTGGCGATGGGGGGCTCAACGGGCTTTTTTGTTAGTGGCGTTGTCGCCGGTTTGTCATCATTATCAGCGTTTTTAAAAAATACGCGTCCTTCCGATGTTTGTGTAAAGCCCATCTTTAAAACTTCCTTTCGGAGCATGGCTCCGTTACTCGATCAATTTTATGTATGGCGGTATATATACAATTGTTTTGGAAAATTAGCCAAGAAATTAAACTGATTCCGCCATTTCTGTTCTGGATAAGTAAAAAGATTAGGGGGTGATGGTTATTTTTCAAAAAAAGGGGCTTGCCTTTAATCAAGAGTTTGATATATGTTCACCCAACTTATTTGGACAGTTGTCCTTGTTGGGGTATAGCCAAGCGGTAAG
>CAXBFT010000057.1:0-11147 GCA_963974945.1 uncultured Alphaproteobacteria bacterium | reverse complement strand
TTGATCGGGGCGGGGTTTTGCGTTTTTGCATATCTGTTGATTATTGTTGAAAAAATTGAGTCCAAGGGGATTGCTTATTCTGTGATGAATGGCGTGGGCGGGGTAATGCTCTTGATCTCCATCGCCGATGATTTTGATTTGGGTGATACGGGCGGCCTTGTGGTGGAGGCGTGTTGGATTCTGATTTCGATTTATGGGATCACGCGCTTCTATAAACGCCGCCGTATGATGCGCGGGGCAATCGAATGATTTTACTTTTATCGTCATTGCGAGTGCAGCGAAGCAATCCATGGATTGCCATGTCAGGCTACGCCTTCCTCGCAATGACGCGTTTTGTGATTTTGGAGGGGAGTGTTGGGTGATATGTATAAATTTTTTCTTAGAAAACATATTTATAGAAGCTTAGAGACTAAGGAATTTGGCTGTAGTGCAAAAATAGAAGTTGAGCTGCCTTTTATTCCTTTTGTTGGACTTCATATTAATGCAGGGGGATGCAGCAATGAGGTTACGTTTCTTGAATGGAGCACTGAGAGTAAAAGTTTTTACTGTCTCGTCGATGATACTGGCCCTGAAAAATATGATTGTAGTTATGAGTTTGTAAAAAATATTTTAGAAGATGATGGTTGGCAATTATCTGGAGATACAAAAGCGGGGCTGTTTCCAAATGAATAATTTCAAAGAGCAAAACAACACCCTCATCGGGGAGTTCAAATTCAAAAACTTCACGCAGGCGTTTGGATTCCTCGCGCAGGTGGCGATATTGCAGGAAAAGCATAACCACCATGCATTGATTGAGAATATGTATAACAAGGTCACCCTTACCCTGACCACCCATGATGCGGGGAATATTGTGACGGAGAAGGATTATAAGCTCGCCGAGGCGATTGAGAAGATATTGAAATGAAGTTGATGGATTGTTATCGCATTGTGACCTTTATCCTGCCCGAGCATTTGGAGCGGTTGATTGACGCATTGTCGGAGAGCGGTTTACTAACCTATGGGAATTATAAGGATGTATTGTGGTTTTCATCTGTTGGTACGGGGCAGTTCACGCCGATAAATGGTGCGAACCCCACGCAAGGGGAAATAGGTAAGCGCGAGCGCGTGGATGAAATGCGGATTGAGTTTTCTATACTGCGTGATGATGCCGCGCTCGATAAGTTAATAAATGAGGTTGTTATTCCCGCCCACCCATGGGAAGAACCTGCAATCAGCATTTACGAAACCCGTGAGACGAGGAGCGCGTAATGGATCGGAAGAACAAAGATTTGGCCTTTACGTTTGAACGCGGTTTTCACTATGTGTTTATCGTGTTTATGGTTGTTCTGACGGTATTCTGCGCTTGGTTTGTTTATGTGAGCGTGCAAAAACCTGTAACGCCCGAAGCGCCCATATATGAGAATGAGAATAAAGCAGCGGCAAAACCGTTGCCTGATTTTATAGTTGATAAAGTAAAACCCGATGAGTTGGAGACACTAAAGCCATGATAGAAATTAAAAACTTACACGCGAGCATCGAAACTGATGAAGGCGTTAGCAAAGAGATTATCAAGGGATTGTCTTTGAGTATTCCTGCGGGCGAAGTTCATGCGATTATGGGGCCGAATGGTGCGGGGAAATCAACGTTGTCTTATGTTTTGGCAGGGCGTGATGATTACGAAGTGACGAATGGTTCAGTTGAACTTGACGGTAAGGATTTGCTCGACATGGCGCCGGAAGAGCGCGCGGCGGCTGGGTTATTCCTTGCGTTCCAATACCCGATTGAAATTCCGGGTGTGAATATGAGCATGTTTCTGAAAACCTCGATCAATGCGATCCGCAAGCAACGCGGCGAGGAGGAGCTTGATGCTTTGGGGATGTTGAAATTGATTAAGGCGAAGACCAAGGCGCTTGGCATTAAAGATGACATGATGAAGCGCGCGGTGAATGTTGGCTTTTCGGGCGGAGAGAAAAAGCGCAATGAAGTGTTGCAAATGGCCATGTTAGAGCCGAAGTTTTGCGTTCTTGATGAGACGGACTCAGGCCTTGATATTGATGCGCTTAAAGTTGTGGCGGATGGCGTGAATGCGCTGCGCTCACCTGATCGCTCTTTCCTTGTGATTACGCATTACCAACGCTTGCTGGATTATATTAAGCCCGATGTTGTGCATGTTTTGGCGCATGGTAAGATTGTGAAATCAGGCGGGCCAGAGCTTGCGCTTGAGCTTGAAGAAAAGGGTTATGCAGAATTCCTTGAGGAGGCAGCTTAATGTCATTACGTGCCCTTAAATTAGATAATTTACCAACGCCGAAGGTGGAGGAGTGGAAATACACCAACCTTTCGCGCGCGCTTGGGGAATTAAAGGATGTTCTTCCCGAAAAACCGCGTGAAGTAGTTATCCACAGAAAGCGTGGAGAAGTCTGTGGGGCGATTGAGGATATTATGTGGAAAGGTGTTGATGGCACGCATCAGCCACTGCATTTGAAAATCATCCTTGATGCGGGGGTTGAGGCCACCGTGATTGAACGCCATATGGGCGAGGGTAGCTATTGGAAGAATATGAGTACGGAGATTATTCTGGCGAAGAATGCGCGGCTGAACCATGTGCGATTGGTTGAAGATAGTGCGGAAGGTGTTCAGACCAATATGGTGCATATCACAATGGAGCGCGATTCATACTTGAACAGCTTTTCATTGAATACAGGCGGGAAAATGACGCGTCATGATATTCATGCGGTTTTGCGCGGTGAGAATATTGATTGCTCGCTTAATGGTGTGAATTTGCTTAAAGACGCGCAGCATGGTGATACGACGATTGTGATGGAACATACCGCGCCGCATTGTGTGTCCAACCAGTTTTACCGCACGATTTTGGATGATGCCGCGCGCGGTGTGTTTCAGGGCAAGGTGCATGTGCATCAGGCGGCGCAAAAAACGGACGGGTATCAACTCGCCAATACGATTATGCTCTCCCCAAAATGTGAGATGGATACAAAGCCCGAGCTTGAGATTTACGCCGATGATGTGAAATGTTCACACGGGACAACAACGGGCGCGCTTGATGAAGAGCCGTTGTTTTACTTGCGCTCTCGCGGGTTGTCAGAGGCGGCGGCGCGGATGCTGCTCGTGCAGGCTTTTGTTGATGAGGTCTGCGATAAAATTGCGGATGATGCAATGCGTGATGATGTAAAAGAGAAAGCAGGAATGTGGCTGAGCGAGCAGTTGAGATAGATTTAGAAACAGTAAGGCTTTCTAAAATTGATGTTGCTAAGTCTCAACTTTGCGAAGCTATTATGTTGTTTTTTGAGCAACGTGACCCCGTTTCTGTGCATACGCTTTCTTGGGCAGCTCTTGAGATTATTCATGAGCATTTAGATGTAAGTGGTGGCCAAGTCGATTCGTGCAGTTGTGTACTGCATTATAATAATGTTCATATAAAAAATGAGTATAAGAAATTTTGGGCAAAGGGCGTCAGGCGTTACAGGAACTATTTTAAACATGCAAACTTTGATAAAGATAATAAAATAGATTTTAACCCTAAAACCAATGAGATTGTTATCTTAGAGTCCATAATGTGCTTGAATGATGTGTGCGGTGTGGATGATTTACCCGAGGTTCTTATGTTTGTAGCATGGGCATCCAGATTTACTGATTTTTTTACAGGTGAATTTAAATTATCGGCATTGGGTTATCCGGATGTCAATTTGTATGATTTTAGTTCTATTATCGATGAGATTAAGCATATGAAACTACCGATTCAGTTAGAAAAGAATGAATGTAATGGCTAACCTACAATCACCATGGCGATCAGATTTCCCCGTTCTATCAACCACGATGAACGGAAAGCCCTTGGCGTTTATGGACAGCGCCGCGAGTGCGCAGAAGCCGCGTGCGGTTATTGATGCGATGGATGCGGTTCTTACGGGTGGCTATGCGAATATTCATCGTGGGCTGTATGCTATATCCCAAGATTTGACGCAGAGCTTTGAAGATGTGCGGAAAAAGGTTGCTGGCTTTATTGGTGCGCCGTCGGATAAGAATATCATCTTCACCCGCAATGCGACGGAGGGGATAAACCTTGTGGCGCAGAGTTGGGGACGCAAAAACATATCGGCGGGTGATGAGATTATCATTACCGAGATGGAGCATCATGCCAATATCGTTCCGTGGCAAATACTGGCGGAGCAAACTGGCGCGATTGTAAAGGTGTTGCCCGTGACGGCGGATGGATTGCTTGATCTTGAAAAGCTTCCGTCTTTGCTCTGTGACAAAACGAAGCTGATCGCATTTACGCAAATTTCCAACGGGCTTGGTACGATTAACCCCGTCCATGACATTATCAAACAGGTGCGGGAGTTTAACGCGGAAATTAAGGTTCTGATTGATGGATCGCAAGGTGTGGTACATGGCGCGGTGAATGTGACCGAAATGGATGCGGATTTCTATGTCTTTACGGGGCATAAGCTGTATGCGCCTAGTGGTATCGGTGTGTTGTATGGGAAATATGATATACTAAACGCTATGCCCCCTTATCAGGGCGGCGGCGATATGATTGAGCGTGTGAGCTTTAACAGCGGCACGACGTACCGCGAGGCACCGTATAAGTTTGAGGCAGGAACGCCTGCGATTGTTGAGGTTATTGGCCTTGGTGCGGCCGTTGATTATCTGAGCGCGATTGGCATGGATAAAATTGCGGCGCATGAGGAAACTTTATTGGCCTATGCAACGAATGAAATATTAGGGATTGATGGCTTAACCCTGCACGGGACAAGTTATTTATCGCAAAAGGCAGGTGTGTTGAGCTTTACCATGGATGGCGCGCATCCCAGTGATATTGGCATGATACTTGACCAATGCGGGGTTGCGGTGCGATGCGGGCATCATTGTGCCATGCCGTTGATGGAGGCGATGGGCATTGATTCTACGGCGCGTGCGTCTTTGGGCATGTATAGCAATAAAGCCGATATAGATGCGTTAATTATGGGTTTGAAAAAAGTAAAGGACTTGTTCGGATGAGTGAAGCAGAGCAGAAAACAGAAAAAGAGCAGGTTGAAGAAAATTATGACCATTTGACGCATCCGCCGCATATTGATGCGCCGATGGCTCATCCGCTTTGGCCACAAATTTTGGCGGGGTTAAAGGAAATTTACGACCCTGAAATTCCGGTGAATATCTATGAGCTTGGCTTGATCTATAAGGTTATAATCATGCCGGAGGAAAAAGGCGTTTCCGATGTTAAAGTTGAAATGTCGTTGACCTCGCCCGCTTGTCCCGTGGCGCAAGAGATGCCGAGCTGGGTTCAGGGGGCTATCCTTCCGATTGATGGTGTTGGCGGGTGCGAAGTGGAAATTATCTGGGAACCGCAATGGAACCCGTCTTTGATGGCGGAGACCGCGAAAATGCAATTAAACATGTTTATGTAAAGGTTTGTGATGATGAGTAGTCCGATTAAAATTACTGAAGCCGCCGCCGCGCAAATTCAAAAATTGATGAATAAAGCGCCGCAAGGAACATTTGGTCTGCGCCTGACCGTAAAGGCGACGGGGTGTTCGGGCAATAGCTATAAGATGGAATATGTCTCGGCGGAGGATGATCTCTCTAAGGATGAAAAATTCGAAGAAAATCAAGGTGCGGTTTATATCCCCAAGCTGTATTCTTGGATGTTGTTTGGCACTGAAATTGACTACATCACTGATGAGCTTGGTAATGCGCGTTTTGACTTTATCAATCCCAATGAAACGGGGCGTTGTGGGTGTGGTGAAAGTTTTCAGGTCGGTGGAGCCTTGCCGTTAAAGTAAGCCTATGGCGCGTAGTCGTCGTAAGCATCATAGAAGGTGGTTTGTGCAATATGTCCTTTGTTGCTCATCCGATGTAAAATAAACGGCGCATCATATTGGGTAACAATACTCGATATAGAATCTGCATTATTTTTGCGTGTGGCCACGCGTGAGAATCGATCAACCAGCTTGATATTCTCATCATTACGCGGGACATGGTTCAAATCCATGTCATTTTGATTGGCGGCTGCATTTTTTAGGCGATCAAATATCGGATCTTGATATTTATCTTCGTTTAAGGTGCCGTTCATCACATCAAGAAGGCGTGATTTTATAAAAGAGCAATCAAAAGTGAGCTTTGTGATGTTGAAGTTTTTAAGTTGCTCTAAAATAAGAAGAGCGCCCCATAATTCTGCGTATTTACTATCTTGAATATCCATTTGCGCCATATCGAATGCCTGGATTAAGGTCATCTCATTTTGTCGTTTCGGATTTGTGATGATTGCGCCTGCGCCGGCTTTATGTTGTGATTTATTGCTATATGAGGCATCAACGGAAACCTCACAGTTCCTTCTGGCCATATGGATGGCAAGTTGCAGCTTTGGTTTTTCTTGTTTCTGATTTTGGATTATTTCCATATTTGTATACCCCGTGAGCTTTGATAACAAATTGATGGGAAAAATAAAAGAAATATATTAGGTAAAGTGATTTTATAACAAACCCCCGCAAATAGTGCGAGGGCTTGAGTGGGGTATGTATCTCTAAGTTTTTGATTATAAAACATTTAGCATTTCAGCAACTAAAGGGTGACGAACAATGTCCCCTTGGCTCAGACGGCAGACAGAGATGCTTTTTACTGCTTCCAGGCGTTTGCTTATATCGGACAGACCTGAGATACCCTCTAGCAAATCGGATTGATCCGGATCACCTGTAATCACCATGGTTGAATGCCAACCAAGGCGCGAGAGGATCATTTTGAGCTGCCCATAGGTGCAGTTCTGTGCTTCATCAATTACCACAAAGGCATTATTGAGTGTGCGTCCGCGCATAAAACCTATTGGGGCAATCTCAATTGTGCCGTCATCAATATATTGGCGCACTTTCTTGCCGCCCATGCGATCGCCAAGGCAATCATAAAGCGGGCGTAGATAGGGTGCCATTTTTTCTTGCAAATCGCCAGGGAGGAAGCCGAGGGATTCTCCTGCCTCCATGGCAGGGCGTGAGAGGATAATCCGCTCTACTGTGCCTTTTTCCAGTGCTTCCACCGCCGCAGCAATGGCGAGATAGGTTTTCCCCGTTCCCGCCGGGCCAATGGCAAGGGTTAAATTGCCATCCTTAATGGCTTGCATGAGATGCTCTTGCCCTTCGGATCTTGGTTTTATGGTCTTGATGTATTTTTTGTCGCGCCTTGAATCTATATCATCATCAAGAGGGTGCCAATTCTCACCTTTGAATGATGTGTGTATGATGTTCTCTTTGTTGGAATAAGAAGCTTTATTGGGTTTACGTGACTTTTTAGACATGACAAAAGACCTCCTTGGTCAAGGTGGGGGGAGAGACAATAGATATTGTATTGTGGTGTTGGGGTGGTTTTTTAGGATCAGCCAAAAGTGAATTTTAGTGTTTGAGGCTTGCTTCGCAATCTCTTCAGATTGCAAGGGTCTAAATATCAATGAAATTGAATTTAATACCATCACAATTGCATAATACCAAAATAGAGGGTGCTTTTCTAACTTAATGCAAAAATACTTTGTTTTTTCTGTGTAGAGATTTTGTCACATAGATAAAATTGAGGTATTATGCATTAGATATATTTTAAAGGTAATGAGATGAAGGCGTTATTAAATTTCAGGTTTGGGGTCTTTTGCCTTGGTATTTGTATTTTTTCAATACCGGTTTATGCAATAGATTACACAACGCATGGCGGTAAAAAGCAGGGCGCAAAATCAGATCCCGTCAATGAATGCAGTAGAAATGATCTTCGAGGCATCGAGCTTTTTGATAAGGTGGCATTCGATTATATTAAAAAATATAATAAAGTCAGGGATGAAGAAGCCGAAGAGATGGTAGAATTTGATTCAAAGGCTTTACAATCAACTGAACTATCTTCACGCGCTGGTGCAAAAGAGGCACGAAAAATGAGTGAAGATTTGGCGCGCAAGGATAAAAAAAGAGAGACAATTTTAAATGAAGCGCGTGCGTTTTTTGAGTCCTCTGATTATGATTCGATGAAGCCTGTTTACAAAAAATGTAACAAGGATATGCCACAAAAACCGCGTCCGCCTAAACCTTTTTGGGTGCCTTGACCGTCTCATCATTGCCTTTTATATAAAAAATATGTAGCGTGTCACCTTCGTATTAAAAAGGTAAAAAAATATGGGCGTTACATTTGAAGATGTTTTAAAGGCAAGAGAGGCTATTGGCGATGCGGTCATTCGTACGCCCACAGTGCGCGCAACACGGTTATCGCTTCACCTTGGTATTGATCTGTATCTTAAACTTGAAAACCTGCAACATACCAGTGCTTTTAAAGCGCGTGGAGCGCTGAATAAGCTTCTTACGCTTACACAAGAACAACGGAATAAGGGCGTAATTGCCTGTAGCGCTGGGAATCATGCGCAAGGTGTGGCATATAATGCGACGCGTCTTGGAATACGCTCGGTTATTGTGATGCCTGTGGGAACGCCGTTTAATAAAATTAAACGCACCGAAGATTTTGGCGCAGAAGTTGTTATTCACGGAAAGAATTTTGATGATTCTGTGGCCTTTACCCTACAAATGTCAAAGGATGATGACCTTACTTTTATCCATCCCTTTGATGATGAATATGTTGTTGCCGGTCAAGGGACGCTTGGCCTGGAGATGATGGAGCAAGTGCCTGATCTTGATGTTATTGTTGTGCCGATTGGTGGTGGCGGTTTGATAGCGGGTGTTGCAACAGCTGTGAAGGGGGTAAATCCGAATATTGAAGTTATTGGTGCGCAAGCGGAGAATTTCGATGCCGTTTTGGCTAAACGTGAAAATAGACCATTCACCGGTGGGACGGCGACTTTAGCCGAAGGTATCGCGGTGAAAGCACCTTCGGAGAATGATATTAAGATTATTGATAAATTGGTTGATAAAATTTTCAGTGCCACAGAATCGGAGATTGAAGCCGCCGTTTTTGATTTGCTCAGCGATGAAAAGCTTGTAGCCGAAGGTGCGGCAGGGGCAGCTCTGGCCGTGATTGAGAATAATTTGGAGTATTTCAAAGGTAAAAAAGTAGGCATGGTTTTATGCGGTGGGAATATTGATTCTCGTACACTTTCGACCTTGATTATGCGTGGTCTTGTGCGCGATGGTCGTGTGACGCGCCTTCGTTTTGAAATTGATGATACCCCCGGTCAACTTTCCGATATTTCACGTCTGATTGGTCAAGCGGGAGCGAATGTGATTGAGGTTATCCATCAACGCATGATGCAGACCGTCTCCCTTAAACGGGCGGAGCTTGATATTGTGATTGAGGCGCGCGACATTCAACATGTCCATGAGCTTGTCGGGCAGCTTAAAGAGCATGGATTTGTTGTTCATGTGATGCGTGAGGTTTAAATAAAACGGATTTGACAAAAGAAGCAAGTTTATAAAAAGGCTATTAAACCGATATTGAGTTTAACAGCCTTTTTATTATTATAATCGTGAAGCGTTACGCTGCTTCGTCGTCGCTTTTCGCTGTAATAACGCCGCCGATTTTCTTACCGTAATTTCCGGCAAAAACATCATCGGAGAACGCATTTTCCCATGTGCCTTCGGTTGATGCTTTGGCGTATTCTGTTGCACGGTTTTCAAAGAAATTCGTGTGTTCCGCACCGTTTAGCATTTCATCCATCCATGGTAATGGATTTTTGGTAATGCCATAAAGTGGCTCCAAATTAAGCTGTTGCAGGCGGCGATCACCGATGTAGCGGATATATTGTTTTACATCTTGCGGGGTCATGCCTTCAATTTCGCCCTGTTCAAAACATAGATCAATAAAGGCATCTTCATGCTCAATTGTAATCTCACAGCAGGCAACGATTTCGGCCTTCAGCTCGTCATCCCAGATGTCACGGTTTTCATCGATGAAGGAGTTGAATAATTTGATCATGGATAGACAATGCAATGTTTCATCACGTACAGACCATGTTACGATTTGCCCCATACCCTTCATCTTATTAAAGCGTGGGAAGTTCATCAAAATGGCAAAAGATGCAAAAAGCGCTAAGCCCTCGGTAAAGGCACCAAACATGGCCATTGTTTTGGCGATGTCACGGCGTGAATTCATGTTCACATCCTGCATATAATCGAATTTATCTTTCATTTCCTTATATTGAAGGAAAGCAGAATATTCGACCTCTGGCATACCGATTGTATCCAGAAGATGAGAGTAGGCGGCGATATGCACTGTTTCAATATTTGAGAAAGCGGCAAGCATCATTTGCACTTCGACGGGGCCAAATACGCGGGAATAATGCTTCATATAGCAGTTATTAACCTCAACATCGGCCTGTGTAAAGAAACGGAAAATCTGGGTCATCAGGTTTTTTTCTGATTGTGTCAGGTTTTTTTTCCAGTCGCGCACATCTTCGGCCATAGGCACTTCTTCGGGAAGCCAGTGAATGCGTTGCTGCGTCAGCCATGCTTCGTAACACCACGGATAGAGGAACGGCTTATAAACATGGCGTTCCTGTAAGAGTGGGGATTTTATTTCGTCGGCATCACCGAGAACGGCTTTATTAGTGGCCATGGGGTCGTACTCCTTCAAGATTTTGATTTGATCGTATTCTAATGCGCTTATCATATATTCCGAGTCTTTTTGGTATTTATCTCTGTGGATAACGGGGATAGATTTAAGGCCTCGAAATATGAAAAACAATATGTGGTGTCTTCTGATTTTAATTTATACTATATATTGTGTTTTTCAAGTATTTTTTCTCCTGAAAATAATAATTTTGACAGTATAACTTTGACTCTGTAAAAATAAGATATGAAAAATGACAATGAAATATTTATCATCCTTGACAGACACCCTGAGTCAACGGGGAATGAAACAGGTGATAATCGGAATGATGCGACGCTTGAAATTACTGCTCTGGGTAGGGTGCAGGCACAAAAAGAGGCTGAATTTCTTATGTATGAGCTTTTTCCGCGCATTGGAGTTACGCATTTATCGCAGGTTGATATATGGGCAAGTGGTTATGAGCGAGTTCATCAAGGGTTGAATGAAAAACTGCAAAGAATTTATGAAATTGACCCTGATTTTATAGATTTGAAACAAAAAATTCTTGCCGATGATTCTTTGATGGAAAGAAACTTCGGGAAACTGCCTTATGTAGAGCATCTTCTTAATGATGTTTTCAAAGATGACCCGGATAT
>CAXBFT010000056.1:0-11295 GCA_963974945.1 uncultured Alphaproteobacteria bacterium | reverse complement strand
AAGGCCTCTTGGATTTCTAAAATTATGTTGATCGTTAAAGCCCCTTTGTCTTTAACTTTTTTGTATCCAAGCTGAAGAGCATCGACATAATGTGCCACTTCTTTCGTCACTGGATCAGAAAAATCACTTTGCAATTCATGTTTATAAAGCGCGTCTTGTGTAGTGATAATGTTTTCTATCGCAGAGCTACTTTGTGCCTCTTGTAATGACAATGTAGAAATCAAAATATTTTCATTCGGGATTGTCTTGGCTACCCCCTTTAACTCAGCTAAATATCTATGAGCCTTTACCAGTTCTTTTAAAACGGCTGATGTTTCCAGTTCGCCTTCTGGAGGAAGAGGTTTAAGATCGGAATCTGTCATGAGCGCAATATCCTGTATTTGTGAGTACCTTATCTTTTGTCTTCTCAATAATACGCTTTTTTGAGAAGATGTCTATTCATATGCTCAATTTTATGCTTTTATGAGAATTTAAAGAACCAAGAGAAAAAACAATGGAACGTATAGAGAAAAAAGAAGGTGTAGTAGGGGGCAGGGCGAAGATCAAAGATCATCGCATCCCAGTATGGCAAATCATCCTTGATCTTCAGCAGGGCTGGGACAATGCAGAGATTTTACGCCAAAGGCCAAGTATAACGGCTGAAGATATTGAAGCATGTAGAGATTATTATAAGCAGAATAAATCTGAAATAGATTTTGATATTAAAGAGAATCTAGACGTTGACTGACTTATACGCTGACGAAGACACAACACGAGAAATCGTAGACCGCTTATCTTCAGAAGGGCACAATATAACCACTGCACAAGAAGCAGGTAATGAAGCTCTATCAGACCAAGAGCAACTCAGCTATGCCCATGAGAATAGTGAGCCTATCATCACACACAATAAGATTGACTTTATTAAGCTGCATCAAAGCGGACAAGAACACAGTGGCATTTTTTCAGTCAGTCGCAACATGACAAATGAACAAGCTGCTGTGCGCACACATGATGCTATATCAAAATTTCCTGATATGACGAATACGCTTGTGCGCGTCAATAAAGGAGAAATGATCATAGATTGTCATGGAGAAGAGCGAGAAAAACATCAATACAGCCTCGAAATAAGGAAACAAGAATATCTGGATAGCATGGTTTTAGAGCGTGAAATTGAGACTCCTAAAAAAGATATAGGACGAGGTTGAGTTAATACCGTTCTCAATACGGCTTTACCGATTCCCCCCACGATTCAATCCACCAAAAATGTGAATAACTCAAATCTTGATGCTTCCAGATTTCACCACCAAAGCACTCCGATTTTCACCACTGCCATGTTGCTTGGGCATGTTTTAAGAAAAATTAAAGGTAGTGTCGCAAAGTTATGCGCACTTTCAAGACAAGTTCATAATCAGTTTTATGATGGCACCGATGCTAACTACGCAGAAGAGGCCAAAACACCAAAGAATCACAAACCATGCCCATTGCTTTTGTTTTACAGAAAGATATTTACTTAATAGCTTGTCCATCAAATGCCTCTAAATATTTTTGTAGTGTAAACGCCCCTCGGACATCACCCGGATTAAAACCAGTTGCCGTATCATTAGGATATAATTGTTGGATATGATTTTTAAGAGATGGATTCACTTTTGGGCCATGACAGCTGGTGCATATTCCCTTCATTGGAATAGCTCTCATGTACATCATAAGCCCGTCTTTTTGTACCCACCATTCCATTTCATCAAGAGCTTCGCCAGATACCTTTCTATTTTCAAATTGCTCTAAAATATCACTTTCTTGCATCGTCGGCGCGTTATTTTCATTGCGTGTTTTTAAAGAGGTGCGTCCTATTCTCCATCCCGTTTCCGCGCTCATCTGTCCTGCGATTTCGGGAGCGCGTATATGACAGACATCGACGGCTTTCTTTAAGCCGCCTGCTTGGATTGCAGACTGCAACTCACGCTTTAACGTTTTTTGAAACTTTTGGGTAATCTCCCTCGCTTCTTCGACTTGGAATGAAATATCTTCTTGTGCGTAGACAGCCGAATTAGAAATTAAAAAACAAAAGCTCACAAATATTTTAATACATAGCTTCATCATCTGCTTTTCCTCTAAAGACGTAATAACTATAGGCCGTATAGGCTAAAATAATAGGCAGGAATATAACGGTACCCACTAATAGGAGGGATTGCGATGTTGAAACGGCCGCAGCATCCCAAATTGTATAACTAAACGGTACGATCCAAGGAAACATACTGATCCCAAGCCCTAAATAACCAAGTAAAAAAATTGTAATCGTCAACAAGAATGGACGAACCTCACGCTCACTATGTAAATCTTTCCATAGTATGAAAAACGTGCCGAGCGTTAAAAGAGGTATGGGTGCCAGAAAGAATAAATTTGGCATAGAAAACCATAAATTTGAAATGCGCTCATCAATAAAAGGCATGCACAGACTGACAATACCCATTGCCAACGCGACAAAGCCTATAACATACCGCGCTACACGCCTCGCCCAGAGTTGCGTGTCATGCTCGCACTTCCATATGAGCCATGTTGCCCCAATGAGCGCATAACCAAAAATAAGCGCAATCCCTGTAACCATTGCAAATCCGTTTGCCCAATCAAGTGAGCCGCCCGCAAAGCTACGATCGACAACTTCTACACCTTGCACAAAGTTGCCCAAAATTACACCTTGCATAAAAGCAGCGAGAAGTGAACCGACATGAAACGATACATCCCACAGCTTACGATCCTTGCCCTCTGTTTTGAAACGAAATTCAAAGGCAACGCCGCGAAAAATAAGCCCGATAAGCATTAGAATAACCGGTAAATAGAATGCAGGCATTAAGATGGCATAAGCGACGGGAAAAGCGGCAAACAGACCACCGCCACCCAGGACGAGCCACGTTTCATTACCATCCCAAAATGGTGCAATCGAATTCATTATCTTATTGCGACATTTATCCGTGGGGGCAAAGGGAAATAAAATTCCACACCCTAAATCAAAGCCATCCAACAAAACATAAATAAATACTGCTGCTGCGATTAAAACGCCCCATATTAAAGGCAGATCTAGCCATGGTGATAAATCAAACATTTTCTATTCTTTCCCTTCAATTTCTTTGGCAATCAATGGAGCTGCGGCTTCTTGGCCGTGTGCATAATAACCATCGAGAGTTTTATCCTGAACGGGGCCTTTGCCAATTAGCTTTAAAATATAATAACTACCAGCACCAAAAATCATCGTATAGACCACAATGAATATACCAAGGCTCAGGGCGACTTGTTCGGCAATCACGGGGGAAATGCTTTCTCCTGTTCTGAGGACACCGTAGACAGTATAAGGCTGTCGTCCAACTTCGGTTACAAACCATCCTGCGAGCAATGCAATAAACCCGCTCGGCATCATTGCCATGCACCATAATTGAAACGGCTTGAAATCAAATAGACGTTTTCTAAAGTACAAAATTACAGCCATAACACCTGTCAGAATCATTGCCATACCGATTCCAACCATCACACGGAATGACCAAAATACGATGAACACAGGCGGCCTGTCTTCTTTTGCAACGTCTTTTAATCCTGGTATTTCGCCATCTGCTGAACCCGTTAGAATCCAACTCGCTCCACTGGGGACCTTAATTCCGTAATCGGTTGTTTCTGTTTCTTCATTGGGAATACCAAAGAGATACAGCGGCTTATTACCCCCACGTTCCCAATTCCCTTCCATCGCTGCAACTTTTATGGGTTGATGATGCATTGTATTCTCGCCATGTGCGTGACCGATCAGTAACTGAGCCGGTGCAATGAATACAGCCATCAGCATTGCCATCGTTAACATGACCTTTGCATGTTCAACATATATTTTTCGCCACAAATAATATGCCCCAACACCGCCCACAACAAAAGCTGTTGTAAGATAAGCGGCTGTTACCATATGAAGGAGACGAAAAGGAAAGGAAGGGTTGAAAATAACCTCTATCCAGCTTGTCGGGTAAAGCAAGCCATCTGCGCGTATTTCATAGCCCTGCGGTGTTTGCATCCAACTGTTTGCGGACAGAATCCAAAACGCTGAGACAAGTGTCCCAAATGCCACAATCACAGTGGCAACAAAATGCATCCTCTTGCTTACACGCCCCCAGCCGAAAAGCATAATCCCTAGAAAGGACGCTTCTAAAAAGAATGCCGTTAAAACTTCGTAGCCAAGTAATGGCCCAATCACATTGCCAACCTTGTCGGAGAACACTGACCAGTTTGTACCAAACTGATAGGACATAACCACACCGGACACGACACCCATCCCAAAACACACAGCAAAGATCTTGATCCACATTTTGTAGATCTCTTTGTAAACGTTCTTACCTGTTTTAAGGTAAAGGCCTTCAACAACAGCAAGCCAGCTCGCCAATCCGATCGTAAAAGCAGGAAAAACGATGTGAAAGCTAATCGTGAATGCAAATTGAATACGCGCTAGTAGCACAGCGTCGAGTTCAAACCCTAACATATTCTATATCCTTTATTTATTCTATATTCTCTAATTGCGATAGAAGCTGCAGAACATCTTTGGAATATTCTTCCACTTTCTCTATCTCTTTCAATGCATCCCCTATTTTACCCTCATTAAACAATTTTACGGCAGTTATACCATGCGCATGAACTTTTTCGTGAGGCTGAACCAGTGTTTTGAAATCTGCGTTATTAAGATAGTCTGCATTGTCGACACTATCGTACCATTTTCCCAGACGGCAAGAATGGTGATCTGCCAGCTCATGTTCATTTAGGCCTTCTTTACCAACGACCATATTTGCTAAGCGCTTTTTCCAAAGTACATGATCAGATTGCGCTAGTTTAACAATTTTACCTGGAACGTTAAGCTTTGCGAGACTATTAATTTGGTCTGTAATCAAGTGTTCAACTGTTGTCATAGAGTCGACAATCTGCTCAATTCCTTCAACACTATCTTTACTGCTTTCGGCTATGCTTGAAATACCGCTCGAAACCTCATTCGCCGCTTGCGCCTGTTCTTGAAGCGTATGGGATATGCTACGCGTATCATTTGTTACATTTTCAATTTTCTCTCGAACTAAATAAATTTTTTCTGACAAATCACCGATGGACTCTTTACCCTCTGATACAGCTTGAGAGCTTTTGTTCATAGACTGTGTAATAGAGGACATTTCATCTCTAAGGCTTTGAATGATAGATGCAATCTGCTCTGTTGCGCCCGCCGTTTGTTCAGACAAGGTTTTCACCTCATTTGCTACAACGGCAAAACCTTTTCCAGCATCACCTGCACGCGCCGCTTCAATCGTTGCATTTAGGGCTAATAGATTTGTTTGTGATGATATCTTTTTTATTGTTTCAAGAATGTCTGCAATATTGTCGGATAATGTGTTCAGGTTTTCGATTCGTGAAGACGTTTCCGATACTGCACCATTTATTTCGGCCATTTTGCTCTGAACATTTTCACAAGAAGCTCCACCTGCTATACTCGCAACCTGAGCTTCTTCTGCTTGCTTCGAGATGCTTTCTCCATATGTGCCAATTTCATTTACTGTTGCAGTCATTTCCTCACCTGCAGCCGCAATTGTTTGAGCTTTGTTATCAACCTCTCTTAAGTTGTAAAACATTTGTGCAGAAAAAACGGCCGTTTCATTCGCTTCAACAGATATAGCAACAACAGAGCTCATATCTTTTTGAGCCTTATCTTGAAGCGAAGTACCAAGAACACGCAGTAAGTCACAAGTTTCTCCTTCCCCTTCAATATCATAAGAGTAATTACCAGCGACTAGAGCCTCAAGAGCAAGTTTTATATTCTCGTTATTCGACATACTGTCTGTTCCCTTCGTTATTTATTCCACGGCATCTTTGCCAAAACTATAGCCAATCCGCACCATCCTGTTAAGCCAGCAAAGAACAAAGCTCCACCGATAATTCCAGCGAAGACAAAAGTAATTGTTGTGCCAGTAAATCCAATTAAGACAAGCAATGCGATCAAAGCCCCCGCAATGATCTGCACTTGCCGAAAGATAGAAATATTCGGCGAAGACGATGCGCCACCAATGACAGGAAAACCATGTTCCTTCCATGACTCAATACCACCTTCAATATTCACTATTTGGTTTTGGCAAGCGCCTAGCCCCTGAATCCGTTCACAAGCCATTTGGCCGCGTGTGCCTTTTAAACACTGAAAGAGAATGGTTTTTGATGGGGGAATATCCAATGTTTCGAAGCCGCCCTCTAATGAACTCATGGGAACAGACATCGCATAGGCGATATGCTCCGCTTTAAATTCATCTGGTTCACGTACATCAATTAAAATGGCATCACCATTTTTAATCAATTTTACAGCATCTGTAACGTTTATAGCTTGTGTCATTTCTCGTCTCCTTCTTCGCAAAATTCGTGATATAAAACATCCATAATTTTTAGAACGGCATCATTATCTATACGGTAAAACAATGTGCGGTGGTCACGGCGAAAAGTCACAATTTTTTCGTCTTTCAACTTCGTTAAATGTTGAGACATTGATGTCTGTGCCAAGCCTGTTGCCTGAATTAGTTCCGTCACACTTTTCTCTCCTGTGGCAAGCTGGCATAAAATAAGCAAACGATGCGGACTAGCGATTCCCTTAAGGAAGCTTGCAGCGGCTTGAGCATTTTCCTCCATATCCTTCATAGCGATTATACCCTTACGCTTAGAGCGCTTTTAGTTTTAGTGTTTAAATAAGTGTTGCAAATCAATTTTTAAATTCATATATTATTAATATCATGTTTTTGTGAAATGAAAAGGAAAAAGTTATGAGCAATAAACCGACCACCGATGCACTCAAAATTGTTTTAGCCGATAGCTATGCACTTTACTTGAAAACACACAACTATCATTGGAATGTAGAAGGCCCAAATTTTAGAGCGTTGCATCTGATGTTTGAAGAGCAATATACAGACTTAGCTTTAGCTGTAGATGATATAGCAGAGCGTATACGGTCTCTCGGTGAGAAAGCGCCAGGTACGTTTTCTAAATTCTCAGAATTATCCTCCATCAAAGAAGGAGATGAAAACGCGGATGCAGCTTATATGGCTAAAGATCTTGCGGACTCTCAAGGCCAAATTGTTAAAAGTCTAAAAAATGCTTTGGCAGTGGCTCAAAATGCTGACGATGAAGTTACAGCGGGACTTTTGATTGACCGAATGGGCGTTCATGAAAAAGCTGCATGGATGTTAAAAAGCACAACAGCCTAATTCATACCAAGCAAGGAGAAAGCCGATGGAGCGCTTGATAAAAAGACAAACGAGCTGATTGCATTAGCGATTGGGGTGACACAGCGTTGTGATGGCTGTATCGGCTTTCATTCTAAAGCCTTAAAGGACCTTGGTGCCACCAAAGAAGAAATAGCAGAAGTGATGGCGATGTGCGTTTATATGGGCGGTGGGCCAGCGCTGATGTATGCCGCTGATGCGCTTAGAGCGTTTGATCAATTCTCTGAAAAGTGAATATGATGAACAAGGGTATGGATAAATGAAATTGTCACGATTTAAAAAGCCCACAAAAAATATGTTTTGGGCTTGGATTGCATACCAAACTATAAAAGGAACACTCACCTTTTCTTTCATTTGGATTCCTCTTATTTGGGTATGGTTAAATTGAGCGTCTTGATAATTGTAAGGTTTTTTAATCTCGGCCAATTTTAAATTTGCCTAGCAAGAGTAGGGTTGAAATTATAGGAATATAAGCACAGTACGCTTGTGTGATAATATTACTTATGGGAAATTTTTCTATTATCGGTATTGTGGGGATAAGCGTTTTACAAAAGTTATACTGCGGTGAAGTATTTTAACGATAATATTCTATTTCAATTCCTACAGATAAAAAAACTCTGCAATTATTTAAATAGTCTTTTCATTTGGTAGCGATAAAATTTGCGACATAATCAAAAGTAGCGCATTATTGTAGAGTATGCATCATATAAACGAGCCTAATGTGAAAAAAACTTTAATTATCAGCGTATTCCTTATATCTCTAGCTTTACCTGCAATGGCCGCGGAAAATTGCTCTATAAAACAAGATTCTATGTGCCTATATCAACATATCGAAAATCTATATACACAAATACAAAATTCTGAGGAAGAAATTCATATTCCCCCCCCCAATATAATGAGGTTTGCTGCTTTAAACGGTTTTCAAGATTTTTTTGGTTATGAGAGTTATTACAATAAAGAGGGTAGCTATATAGAACCCTTATCTCTGTATCGTATTTATAAACTATTTAATGAAAAGCAATATATTAAGATCATTGATTTTATAAAGAATTCTAAGCTGGAAGATCACGTCTCGCCATATAGAAGCGATCATTTTCATGCCTCTGATATTTCTAAGTTGTGTAATGCGATATCTGCACTTTTTTTTTCGATTAACCGGGCCGATTTAATATCAAATCTACGTGATACTCAGATATGCGGTGAGTCAATGTATATTAAAGGACAGGTTCTCGGATTTGAATCCAGTTTATATTTGCTGCACGGTAAATATAAAAAATCATTGAAAACATATAATCAGTGCAATAAAGAAGAAATTTGCCATGTTACACTAACTGAAAAAAACTTATGGTGTGCCAACTCAATAGCGAAAACCCTATCTAATTCTCAAAAAGAACATCTAAACGAATACATAGAAAAGCTCTCCAATTATAAACAAACTTCGAATATAAAATATGTTTCTTCAGGTCGTTGGATTGAAGTCCTTTTGAAGTCTCTCTTTTTAAGGCTAAGCAGCAGCCAAGATATCGAAAGAAAATTGTTATCAGATAATAAGGCGGTATACGGCTATGAATTCGCTGATTTACGTAGAGCTTTTTATAAGCGGCATATCATGTCAGATGACAAGTCTTTTTCGGATGATGCAAGGGCAGAGCTGATCAAACGTATAGATCAATATCAAATAGACAACAAAACAAAGGCCATGCCGATACAATTAAACGCTTTAGCTTTTTCTCTTCACAAAGAAGGTTACAATAACGCCAGTATTGCTGCTTTAGATGCAAAAACAAACAATCCTAGGTATCAGATGATTAAAGATAATTATCTTCTCACATATTTACATAAAGAAATCACAGCTACTGGCGGTATTTCTGATTTTTATAGGCATATAGATGGTGTACACAACCAATGTTTAATTTCTGATCATGCTAGACAATGTTTAGAGAGAAAATTATTCTTTTTATTTGCTAAGCCTATGGCTTTTGACTATTTAAAATGTCCGTTTGTTAAACTCAATATTGGTTCTGAATACAGAATAAAATGCAGGACAATAGAGTCTTATGCCCCATTAAAATCAGTGAAAAATCAAATTGATACAATTAAAATGCAAATAGATCGGGAGGCATTTTTAGAAGCTATTGAAAGTGCACGGTTTATTTATTTCCAATATTTGTACCATAAATATTTTGTTAGTCTTTTTCTTAGACAGGACAATAATTATTATATTTCGAAAAATATCAATTGGTTAAGGGGAATAGAAAACAATCTTGATTTAACTAACTATGTGGCGAACTTAAATGATGGCACGTTTAAAAACAACAAATGCTTAGAATTCCTTGAGCAAAATACAAATATGCTTCCCCAATTTGAAATTCAGAGTAAAGACCCTGTATCCAGACTATCGGCATTAATATATGCAAAATGTTTAGCGAGTCTATCAGATGACAATCTTCGGAATCACTTGATTAGTCATGAAGAATATCAATCACCCACAATAGGTAGAATTTCCACATTATTGTTTGGTTATAATATGATGAAAGAAAACCAGATAAAGATCATTATTGATTATCCTGTATTAAGTGCATCTTACCCAGAAAGAATAAAAGAGGCGATCAGATCTGGTGAAAAGATACAAAATACTAAATCTGCATATTTTTTCAAACGATCAAAGCTTCAAAAAAAATGGTATGAGGCAATGACATTGTTACAAGAAAATATTAAAACCAACACTCCTATATTGCCTGACCAAAGAATATTTTGTGCAACAGGAGAAAAATAAACGCAAAAACCATTTGATTGTAGTTTGAATTGTTTTCTTCTTCTGACATGTTTTTAATTCTTTCTATAAACTTCTATTTTGAATTGAATTTTCTTGTATCATTGAAATTAAATGTGTCGACTGTGCAAAAATTAAAAAACTCGCATATATACACCAATATAATCCCGATAAATTAGAATAAGTCTGCATCTGAAGAAAAAGAGGCAACGGCAAAAAAGCTAGGAAAGCGGCTATTCCTCTAAGTTTAATAACTCGCCCTACTGGAGAATGATCCCGCAAAAACTTGTACGATTCCCTGTGAAATAAAATTACAAAAACCTGTTTGATTTTTCGGTAGGCAAAGGCAAATAAACCAACCGTACACACAATCATAAAAAAGAAATTAGACAAGACAATTTGCATGAGTGGAATCTCTAACATACCAACCTTGCTACGGCTCTTTAATACCCCAAAACACCATTCCCAAATGGTTCTGTCCTGCTCACTTATCCGCACCGGATTGATTTGTCCCTGATCAACTAGGAGCAGTGCCGTTATAAAGGGCAACGACAACAAAACCGTCATCTTCACATTCATTATTAAAAATTCAGGGATCATGGCTTTGGCCTGCACGGCTTCATCCCCTGTTTGCGATACACGACCAATCGCGTCATCAATCATCACACGCGTGAATAAAACAACAATCGCCGTAAATGGAAAAACCCAGAGCCAGAAAGTTCCATAAACGAACGCCGGAATGTAAAGAAAGCCGAAGAGGATCGTCATCACGCTAACAACACGAGTATCTCGCAGTATATGCAAAAACCGATTACTCCCCACGTCTTATATCCCCCTCACGCAGCACACTCATTCAAAATTGATACATCTTTGGTATAGGCACCTTAAAATTGAGTCAAATATTTTCTTCCATAAAGACAGTAACTTTGTATTTTTAAACAGCACTTAGAATTGAAAACTTACCCACATTTTCAGTGGACTAAATCAGGGATAGAATCTGTAAAGCGTTACTCCCTGCCCCGATCTTTTCCATCATTGGGGCTTTGCTCGCGCTCTTGTTGTGCGCGTTCAATATAGGCTTCTTTCCTCTCTTCTTTAGAAAGTGATATATCATTCTCCGGCAGGCTTTCATAAGACTGTTTTTTGACTTCCTGTTCCGGTGCCTTTTGAGCGGCCTCTTTCTCACGCTGTTCCTGCATCCGATCTAAATAAGCCTGTTTGCGCTCTTCCACCGATAATGATTTATCGTTTTCTGGCAAGTTTTCGGCAGGCGTTTCTTCTCTG
>CAXBFT010000055.1:0-11333 GCA_963974945.1 uncultured Alphaproteobacteria bacterium | reverse complement strand
TCTGGTCTATACAGATAAAACATTATTTTTAACAAACACTCAACCGCGCGCGCTTCATCAACAAGGGTCATTGCCCCTTTTTCCATACCATTGGCCTCTTTTTGTGTTGTAATAAAATCTTCGGAAACCTGAGATAAAACATCGACCAAGGCATTTCCAACGGCGACAACGCCATATGTTGTATTTGACATACTATTTAATCCATCTTCTTGAGTGTTTGTTAAAAATAATGTTTTATCTGTATAGACCAGATAACAGCTAAAGGCCAAGAGAATGAGCGCAAAAAACAATAAAGATACAGATATAAAGCAAAAAATCATTGATTCTGCGCTGGAACTGGCGGCAGAGCAGGGGTGGGAATTCGTAACGTTACGCGATATTGCCACGCACGCAAAAATAAAACCTGCCGTGCTATACGATATTATTGATCATAAAGGTGATATTCTAATTCTGTTAGGAAAGATGATTGATCGTCGTGTTTTAGAAGATATAAGTATTTCAGAAGACGACGCATCATCACCACGCGATCGTCTTTTTGATATTATGATGGATCGCTATGAGATTTTGAATGAATATAAAGAAGGCCTAATTTCTATATTGGAATTCAACAAATGCGACCCTAAACATATTATTATTTCGTTCCCATATCTTTGTCGTTCAATGAGCTGGATGCTTGAAAGCGTTGGAATCGAAACAGAAGGTATGAAGGGAGCACTTAAAATTGCAGGCTTAAGTGGTGTCTACATCAAAGTCCTGAAAGTATGGGAAAATGATGACAGCGCTGATTTATCTAAAACAATGGCGGCATTAGACAAAGCATTGGAAAGCGTTGAGAAGACGGCAGACATACTTGGATTTTAGGCTTGCTTGGATTGTTTTTTTTCTAAGTTTTTCTCAATGTCATTCAGGTAGGGAATGGCCGCATAACCTGAATTTGCATTGTGCTGATATAAATTTTGTGCAGAAATAGCATAATCTTGCGCCCGTTCATGTGTCATGCCCGCCTGAATGCATGCGGCATAACTACCGCAATAACAATCAAAACCAACAGGATCTATCGCAATTACTTGTTTAAGCAAAGGCTTTGCCGTGTGATGATCATCGCCTTTCACAATAAATGCAATATCCAGAATATTAATAAGGGAATCATCTATTACCGTATCATCAGAAAAACTCATAAAAACGCGCATATTCTTATTTTTAGCCATCTCAATTAACGTTATATTGAAATCAAGTGACACCTCGCTATGAAGGAGGAGGATGTGGCGTTCGTGAAATGTCGTGGAACAAATTTGTTCCGGACTTATATCCAGATGCGCACCGGAACTTGTAATGGTTGTTGTTATATTTTTATTATTTCTGATGTGTTGGACAAACCCCGTTGGCTGGCTTGATTTAATGATGCCGCTATGAATAATACCTTCACGCCTAAGTGTTTCCAAAATTTTTTCACCAAAGATATCATCCCCAATACTGCCCAATAAAGAGACACGCGCACCGCATCTGGCCGCAGTAATTGATTGCAAAGCTGCTGCACCGCCAATTTGTAATGTGGTATTTTTTGCATGAAGAGATGATCCAACATCTAATTTAGATGAAAGAAAAGTATCAAAATTCATACATACATAACCGAAGTCAAGGATCATTTGTTTTTTCTATGGAATCGTGTAGCTTTGAAATTTATAGTACCACCATATTTAAAATTGAGAAAAAATATTTACAATAAATACTTGATCTTAACGCTAAAAGGCAATAAGACGCAGGTACTAAAATATCTAAAGGCAGAAGATTATGTCTATAAATTACGAAGAACACTTTCAAAAATGTGTAGAAAAAGTCCGCTCTGAAGGACGCTACAGGATTTTTGCAACGATGGAACGTATAGTAGGGCGTTTTCCTTATGCTAAATTTCATGATGGTTTAGGTGATACACGAGAAGTCGCTGTATGGTGCAGCAATGATTACCTCGGCATGGGACAGCACCCCAAAGTTATCGCCGCCGCAAAAGAAGCTCTCGAATCTTGTGGCGCGGGCGCTGGCGGTACACGAAATATTTCAGGCACAACCAAATATCATGTTCAATTGGAACAATCAGTTGCCGATCTTCATAATAAAGAGGCAGGCCTTGTATTTTCATCTGGTTATGTCGCCAATGAGGGGGCATTAGGTACAATCGGTAAATTAATGCCGGGTTGCGCGATTTTCTCTGATGAGATGAACCACGCATCAATGATTCATGGTATTAAAGATAGCAAATGTGAAAAATTAATATTCCGTCACAATGATTTGGTGCATTTGGAAGAGCTACTACAATCCATTGATATAAACCGTCCGAAAGTAATTGCTTTTGAATCTGTATATTCAATGGATGGTGACATTGCCCCGATTGAAGAAATCTGTGATTTGGCAGATAAGTATAATGCGTTGACATATATCGACGAAGTGCATGCTGTTGGCATGTATGGCAATCGCGGCGGCGGTGTTGCCGAAGAGCGTGGCTTAATGGATCGTATTGATATTTTTGAGGGCACATTCGGTAAAGCATATGGTGCAATGGGTGGTTTTATTACTGGCCCCGCCGTAATTTTAGATGCTATTCGTAGTTTCTCTCCAAGCTTTATTTTCACAACAAGTTTGCCACCCGCCGTATTAGCAGCGGCGCATGCCGCGGTTGAGCATTTAAAAATTTCTGACGTTGAACGCCATGCACAACGCCGCAATGTAAAATTACTCAAAGATATGCTGGAAGAGGCCGGACTGCCCTATATGCGCGGTGAAAGTCATATCGTCCCCCTTATCGTTGGTGAGCCGACATGCTGTAAAGAGGTGAGCGATCTTTTGATGAATGAATTTAGTGTCTATGTCCAACCCATTAACTATCCAACAGTTCCACGCGGAACGGAGCGCTTACGCTTAACGGCAACAGCTGCGCATTCTGTTGAAGATGTGAAATATATGGCAAATACATTGAGTGAGTTGTGGCAGAACAACCACATGCTTCGTGCCGTAGCTTAGTTTTATCTAAACAGTAATATTTACATTTGATCCACGACCGCCTTTAACAGGCGCACTTTGTACGGCATCATCGATAAGCTGCGCAATTTGTTGCCCTTGCTCTGCATTTTGTTTAATGACAGATAACGTAACATTTTGACGGCTTATTGCGCTTTGAGCGGCAATTGCAGATGGTATTTCCATTTTAAATCCTTTTAATTCCATTCTATTATAAATGATTCTTAGTTAATCGATAGTAAAAATACATATGTATGCCATTGTGGATGCATTGAATAAGCCGTGTATTGTACGATTGCCGTTAAGCGCGACTCATTATAAGATAATTTTGTAAATTAAAATTTCAGCGCAAAAATCCAAATTTTAAAGAATGGGGGGTCATAATTATGGAATGTAGACAAATTATTATGAACTATACCGTTCCACCCAGTCGCGAAGATATGGAAGTTCTCGCCTTAGGAATCCTCGAATGCTTACCGGATGAGCTTGAAAGATACTGCAATGATATTAGTGTCGTCGTCGAAGATATGGTCGATGACTCATTATTCGCCGATTTAGATCTTGATGATCCGTTTGAATTATTGGCAATTTATAAAAATGGCAAGGAAATCACACCAGGGGTAGAGCGCAAAGTTGCTAATGATGATGATATTTTGGTTTTGTACCGCCGCGCTATATTAGATATGTGGTGCGAAACAGAGGATGATTTATTAGCAACTGTGCGCAATATTATTATTGAGGAATTAGGGCGGTATTTTGAATTTTCAGATGATGAAATACAAGATATGGCAGACAGGCATTTTCAAGGGGCTTTGTAATTTTTTAGATTTTATTTACAATAACCTAATTGAAAACTAGGCAGATGCTTTTTTGTTATGCTAAAGTATTGCTAGTGAATATTTAGATTCAGGAATTTATGTTGTATTACCACTTACGCTTTTTTAGCACATTTTTATGCCTAGCCATCATTTTTATGAATGGTACCATTTATGCCGCGGGTTCTGTACCAGTTACACCAGAGGATAATTTAGGCCTTGGTGGTGATGAACGTAACACATGTGATCCTGAATTCTGGGATGTAATGAAAGACAGAGCATGGATGGAGGCACAACGCGAGATAACACAAAATGCCAACTTAATCACACGCCCTGATAGTGTTTTATCCCTCTCTTGCTTTGATTCATTGATGAATCATATTTCAAAATATTCTGATGAAAATTTCCCGGGAGATCCACAATATGCAGAGGGCGACCTATTGGGTGGACTTCTGACAGATTTGTTGATCGTCGGTGTTGAAAAACTGTTAACTGGTGTTGATCCATATGCAGTATACATGCGTGATGAAGGTACGGTATTACTTAATATAGCATTGGAATTATTGGTATTAGATCAGCTTATGGATGATGTCACGGCGTTAGGTAAAGTTGCTGATGGTATTAATTTATGGTATTGCGCAGCCCATAAAGAATATTATATCGATGATAATTTCCCTGATATATTAATTGGTGAGCGCGCTAAAAACGAACCCGCGCCGCTCTATCCCGCGTGGAGTGAGTTATCAGGTAATCTCAATGATAGTGTCAGCCGTAATAGTAGTTTTAACGGTTGCGCAAAAATGAACCAGGTATGGCAGAGATCAAAATGTTATGATTTTGCTACAGAATCGCAAATTGATGTTACGCCTCCTGCCACGGATCCAATACCTCCTTCTACTGCTATTAATAACCACGATGCTTTCTATTCATTGCAGACTTACAGAGACCAAGCAGCAATGGGGCGCGACTATAGAACACTTGCAGGACGTTGCGGCCCGCCAAGAGCTGACATTACCCCTCCTGGTATAGCTGATTTTAGTCTTGCAACATTTGCTGCACTGGCATGTGACATAGGCGCACATGATCTTGGCTTTAGCAGTGTTTCCCCCTCATTACTTGCTACAATTGCTGCTGGAACACTAGTGGGATATGATGATAACCCAACATGGAATACAGCATATACAGGAAGTTTCCCTAATCCTGGTACACCTGGCGCCCTGGATGCATATATGCATCTATTGGGGCTTCGTGATACATCGGCATGCGCCGCCCCCATTAAAACAGGATATGTCGTTACAAGAACAGTTGGCGCCACTGTTGAGCAATATGTTGATTCTGTTTGTCCTACACCGGGATGCTGGTTTAATCCGCCTGCATCATTAAGCGGAACGGGAACATGTTCTAATTAATACTTATAGAAAAATAGGGTGCCATTTTATGCACCCTATTTTAAAATGTAATTTATGATTTTTAATTATTAAATAGCAAGCCTCATATATTCGGACACACGGCGCATAAAGGCCGTTGGATCATCAATGGGGTTTCCTTGAATGATTTTAGCCTGGTCCAATAACAAATAGGCAGCATCAGAAATATCATCATCCCCCAAGGCAACCTCGGCAAGACGTTTAATAAGTGCGTGATTAGGATTAATCTCCAAAACAGGATTATTATTGGTTTCATAATTCTGATGAAGTTTCAAAACACGCTCCATATGCATATCAACGGCGTTATCAGCGGCAACCAAACAAACGGGGGAATCGGTCAAACGTTTTGATTTACGAACATTATGAACATCGTCCTTCAATATATTTTGTAATTTTAAGACAAGCTTACTGACATTATCATCTATTGGCTGATCTTCTTCATTCTTATCTTGACCTTCATTATTCTTACCAAATTTATCCAGATCAATATCGCCTTTTGTTATGGATTGAAAATTATGTCCCTTATAATCCAACACAGTTTGTAACCAGAAATCATCAATGGTATCGGTGAAGAATAGAACTTCTAACCCTTTGGCCTTAAAGCCTTCTAGTTGAGGGCTGTTTTTGATAGTTTTCATGGATTCGCCGCTGATGTAATAGATCTCTTTTTGATCTTCTTTCATGCGCTCCACGTAATCGGCAAGGCTTGTAAGTTGCGCACCATCATCATGAGTGGAATAGAATCTACATACTTTTAACAATGCCTCGCGATGCTCTTGCGCGTCATAAAGCCCTTCTTTTAGCGCTGGTCCAAATTGTCCCCAAAAAGTTGCAAATTTTGGTACATCATTACGCGATAACTTATCAAGGTCACCCAGAACACGACGCGCGACAGAGCTTCTTATTTTCTCAATTGTCGGATTATATTGCAATGATTCACGGCTGATATTCAGCGGAAGGTCTTCACTATCAATCACACCACGCATAAAACGAAGCCAAGGATACATTAATGTTTCAAGGCTATCGGTTATGAATACACGACGAACGTAAAGCTTTACAAAATTCTTACGTGAAGGATCAAACAAATCCCAAGGTCTAAGTTCAGGCATATAGAGTAGGGCAGAGAATTCAATCGTTCCTTCTGCGCGCCAGTGTGATGTCAATAATGGTTCATCAAAGCTATTTGCTATATGATTATAGAAGTCCTGATATTCTTGTGTGCTGACTTCTGTATTTGACTTCATCCAAAGGGCAGAAATACTGTTAATTGCCTTTGCATCTTTATCTTTTGCAACGATGGAAGGTGCGCCAAGATAGATCGGCATGCCAATATGGTCTGAATATTCTTTGATAGTTGCAGTTATTTTATCATCAAGCAAAAATTCACATGCTTCATCTTTAATCTGTAGTGTAATGGCCGTTCCGCGTGCACCATCAAGGCGCGCCACCTGAATGTCATTGGCTTTGGTGATTGTAAAACCTGATTTACCATCTGATGCCCAACACCAAATATCGTCTTCGCCTGCCTTTTGACTGACCACTTCGATCGTGCTTGCAACCATATATCCGGCATAAAAACCAACACCAAATTGCCCTATAAGCTTTAGTCGATCGGCGCTTTTATCAATTTTTTCCATTTGCTCCATAAGGGCAGCAGTACCGGACTTGGCAATAGTACCAAGGTTATCTGCAAGCTCATCCTTACTCATGCCAATACCGTTATCAATAATATTCATTGTACGATTTGTGGTGTCTTTATAAACGCAAATACGAAAATTAGGGTTATCTTGAATAAGCGCAGGATTTTGTATGGCATCATAACGCAAACGATCACAGGCATCGGCGGCATTTGAAATAAGTTCTCGCAAGAATACATCATGATTGGTGTATAACGCATGCGCAACAATATCAAGCAAACGCGAGACATCAGCGCCAAAGGCTTGTTGGGGTTCGGTCTTTACTTCTACACTCATAATTATTCTCCGTTAGGGATAAAGACGAATCTTATCCCATTGATTTTTGTTTTTTGTATATAAAATACGATCATGTAACCTATCAGGATTATCCCACCAAAACTCAATTGTTTTTGGAATAAGGCGGTATCCTACCCAATAATTAGGGCGTGGTACAAGAGACCCTTGCGGGTATTTTTGTTCTAATTCAGAAATTTTATGTTCTAAATCTGCGCGACTTTCCAATGGTCGTGATTGAGATGATGCCCATGCGCCTATTTGTCTGGCATATGGACGATTTTGAAAATACTCATTTGCCTCATCATTGCTTGCCATTTCAACCAAGCCTTGAATGCGGATTTGCTTTCTTAAGCTTTTCCAATAAAAGCAGAGCGCTGCATTTGGATTTTCTTCAAGCTCGCATCCTTTTTGGCTTTCGGCATTTGTATGAAACTTAAAGCCAATATCATCTGCTTGTTTAAGTAATACCATACGAACAGAAGGAATACCATCTGCCGTTGAGGTTGCAAGCGCCATGGCTTCTGGATCATTTATTTCATGTTTGCGCGCCTCATCAAGCCATTCATGAAACAAAGTAATAGGATCATCAGATAAAATTTTATTCATTTAGGAAAGGACTTTCATTTTTTCTGCGTAAGACTCTTTGCATCCATTTTATAAATGGATATACTCCACATTTCAAGATGTGTTAATTCAGCAGCAAAGGTAAAGCGGATGAAGAATATAGCGTTAACAATGATGGTTTTTTCAGTACTCGGTTTGAGTGCGTGTGAAACTATTGATACTTCAGGTAACAAACAAGTGATTGGCGCAGGTAGTGGCGCATTAATCGGTGGTATTTTAGGATCACGAGTCGGCGGTGGTAGTGGCCAGCTTTGGGCGACTGGTGCGGGCGCTCTTGCAGGTGCATTACTCGGTAGTGAAATCGGTAAATCACTTGATAAGGCAGACAGACAATATGTGTCTAATGCGACAACAAATGCACAAACAGCCCCAATTGGTGAGCCTATTTCATGGAATAATCCTGAAAGCGGGAATTCAGGAACAATTGTTGCGACAAAAGACGGATATAAATCCAGTGGTCAATATTGCCGTGAATTCCAACAGACAATTTTTGTTGGTGGCCGCGAAGAAAGCGCCTATGGCACAGCATGTCAGCAGCCTGACGGTAGCTGGCAGATCGTACAATAAGCGTATATCTACGTCTCAAATATAGAATAAAGCCACAATATTTATAATTGTGGCTTTTTCTATAAAAAATTAGTTTCTGACATTTACATAGCGGCCCGGGGCAGGCTCTATGCCTTTTGCCAGTTTTTTAGCCTTAATCGCCTCACCTGCAAATGGAACGATCCATTCTTGCCAATGTGGCCACCATGAACCTTCATACTGCACCGCATCTTTAAGCCACTCCTTTGTAGTTTTTGGATTTTTATCATTAACCCAATAACAATATTTTTTCTTAATCGGCGGGTTCACAACACCCGCAATATGCCCGGATGCAGCAAGCGTAAAGGTAATATTTTTGCTCCCCAATAATTGGGTTCCTGCATATGTAGCCTCCCACGGTGCGATGTGGTCTTCTTTAGTGGATATAAAATGGCAAGGCACTTTTATGCGTGATATATCAATGCCTACACCATCAATTGTAATCCCATTCTTTTTAATCAAATTATTATCACGATACATATTGCGCAAATAGAAGCTATGCATTGCCGCAGGCATATTTGTGGAGTCATCATTCCAATATAGCAAATCAAACGGAAATGGCTCTTTGCCCATAAGGTAGTTATTGACAACAAATGACCAAATTAAATCATTCGCCCGTAAGAGAGAGAATGTTCGTTGCAGCTCTTTCCCATCAAGGAATCCTAGCTCCAGCATTTTTTTATCAAGCTCATCTAACTGCTTATCATCCAAAAATAACTTAATATCGCCCGCAAGATCAAAATCAAGAAGAGTAGTTAAAAATGTGGCACTAGCAACGCGGCTATCTTGTTTCTTTTCTGCCAGATACGACAATGTAATCGAGAGCAATGTCCCCCCAAGACAATATCCAATCACATTGGTCTTCTTTTCCATGGTTATATTTTCAATTTCATCTAAGGCGGCGATGATGCCTTCCTTCATATAATGCTCGAAATTCTTATTAGCGAGAGATTTATCAGGATTAACCCACGACACTGCAAACACGGTATGCCCCTGTGACACCGCCCATTCAATTAAAGAATTATCAGGACGAAGATCTAGAATATAATATTTATTAATCCAAGGCGGAACAATAAGAAGAGGAGTTTTAAAGACTTCATCCGTTGTCGGTGCGTATTGTATAAGCTGTATTAAATCATTTTCATAGACAACCTGACCATCTGTCATGGCAATGTTTTTTCCAACTTCAAAGGCTTTGTAATTTGTCGTACTGATATTAAGATCACCTTTTCCTCGCTCTAAATCGGCAATAAGGTTTTCAAGTCCTTTAACAAGATTTGTGCCGCCCGTTTTCATTGTTTCATTCAAAACTTCTGGGTTTGTGAGTAAAAAATTGGTCGGAGATAAGGCATTTGTAAAAAGTTTGGTCTGAAAATTCAGCTTATCCTTTTGATTTTGGCTTAAGCCATCAACACGATCAACAACACCCTCCATATGCTTACACGTCAGAAGATATGATTGCTTTATGAAATCAAAAAGCGCACTTTCTTGCCACTCTGCCGCCTTAAATCGGCGATCACCTTTTTCAGGTTTGGCAACCACATGACCTTCTTGCCCCATAAATTTTTGAACACTTTCTTGCCAAAGATGCATCCAATCATTCATATAATCAGCCTGAATTTCAAACATTTTTGCCGGATCTTGGGCGATGCGATCTAAAAACTCTAAATAGCTTTCGCGGATATTCATAGGATCAAAATTATAGGAACCAAATTTTTCCATTCCATCTTCAGTGCCATATTTACCGATATAATTCTCAATAAGGGGCTGTGCCTTTTCATAGGCTTCCATAAGGGCTTTGCCTAATTTTATAGGGTCATAAAGAGGTAAGCTGGCTTCGTCATCGGGCTTTTGTGTTTTGCTCATTAGGATATTTTCCATTTATTTTATAGGTGATTACTGCGCTATATTCCATGCAAAATCAAGCAGTGTGCTTGAAAGATATATTAAACCGCGCTATGACCTTTGTGAAGGTTTTTAATAGAGGATTCATTATAATGAATACAGCGTTTCGAATTGGTATTGCAGGTTTAGGAACAGTCGGTGTTGGTGTTATAAAAATATTAACGCAGCAAGCAGAGCTTATAGCAGCGCGCGCCGGTCGTCCAATTGAAATTATTGCTATTTCTGCACGAAATAAAGATACTGATCGTGGCATTGATCTTTCACCTTATAAATGGATTGATGATACATCGGCTTTGGCTCATGAAGAAAACCTTGATGCCGTTGTTGAGCTTGTTGGTGGCTCCGAAGGTGTGGCGCTTCAATTGGTAGAAAACAGCTTAAAAAACAAACGCCATGTTGTTACGGCAAATAAGGCACTCATGGCACATCATGGTTATGATCTTGCACAAATTGCAGAGGGCAATGATGTTTGCCTTTCCTATGAGGCAGCCGTAGCCGGTGGAATTCCCATTATAAAGACAATGCGTGAGGGGTTGGCAGGCAATCAGTATACGGCCGTTTACGGCATCCTCAACGGAACATGTAATTATATTTTGACACAGATGCGCGAAAGCGGTCGTGATTTTGATGATGTATTAAAAGATGCACAAGATTTAGGCTACGCCGAGGCCGACCCCGCCTTTGATATTGGCGGTATTGATGCGGCGCATAAGCTTTGTATTTGGTGTGAAACCCAATTTCGATGCAATGGAAATTCAGGGTATTTCGCATCTTAATGCCACTGATATATCTTTTGCCTCTGATTTTGGCTATCGCATTAAATTACTTGGTGTTGCACGAAATATAGATGGTAAAATCATGCAAGTGGTGGAGCCATGCTTGGTTCCCATTGAATCAGCAATTGGCAAGGTTGAAGATGTATATAACGCGGTTTATATTGAGGGTAATTTTGTTCAAAATGCACTCTTAACAGGGCGCGGCGCAGGGGAGGG
>CAXBFT010000054.1:0-11352 GCA_963974945.1 uncultured Alphaproteobacteria bacterium | reverse complement strand
ATATCATATATAGCCGTCACATCACCGGCCATAGGCTCACCGATTTCGTATTCACGCTCATCTTTATCAACCGCACCTTCGGGGGTGCTGATTTCATCAAGATCCATACCAGTGTTTGCTTTTTCACCGTTTTGCGCTGCATCGTCTGCCATATCGTCACTCATTCTATGTTTTCTTCCGTTGAAATCCCATCCTCAGATTGTGGATTGCTATCTTCATCATGAACGCTAACGCCGCGCTCTGCAAGTGCCTGATGCATAATGGCAAAAGTTTTTTCTGCAATTGTTGTTGTATTACAAAGAATGCCACCTTCCGGCCAAGTGATTTTACAATCCAGCCTCGCAATAACGGAGTTTGGTTTGATGCTGATATTTTTATGTAGTGCAACACCCATCTCTTTTAATTTTGGCTCCAACAGACTTGCTATATCATTATTTAATTCTATTAGGATGTTTTCAGGTGTGGTTGCTGTTTGTAAGGTGGCGTGCAATGTCTTCTCCAGCTCATCTAAGCCAATTTCTTTGGCGTAAAGCGGAAAAATCTTCTCTAATATTTTCAGGCTAAGGTGAACGGATTCATTTTCATAGGTCTTGTTGCGGTCATTTTCTGCGGCGAATAAAACGCTCATATCTCTTTCTATTTTTTGAAAAAGCGTAAGGATATCTTTTGTCTTACTTTCATCACTGTCTTTTAATCCTGCTTTACGCCCCTCTTCAAAGGCAATGGCTTTTGCGGCATCAAGATCATCATGGGTGAATTCAGGTTTGGGCGGGCGCGTGTCTTCCTTTTCATGCCGGACACCATCCTCATCAAAAACATTCTCATCAAAGAAAAAAGGTGTTCCCTTCATTATATTTTATCCAGACATTCCTGTGACGCGTTTATGCAATCATTTCTTCTTCTTGTGCGCCGACGGCAATTGTAATCTCTCCACGGCCTTCAAGATCTTTTGTTACGGTTACGATATATTGTTGGGCTTCCTCAACATCTTTCAGGCGAACAGGGCCCATTGCGGCCATATCTTCCTTCATAATTTTTGCCGCACGTTCGGACATATTATTAAAGAACAAATCTCTAAGAGGTTCAGTTGAGCCTTTAAGCGCAAGGGGGAGGCGTTCCTTATCAACCGCACGAATAAGCGTTTGAATAGAAGCGGGGGTAAGCTTAAGAAGATCTTCAAAGGTGAACATCAAGCTTCTGATTTTTTCTGCGGAATCAGGCACGATTTTTTCAAGTTCATCCATAAAGCGACTTTCCACCGCGCGCTCCATATTATTGAAGATTTCGGCGATAAGCTCATGGCTGTCGCGGCGCTGTGTACGGGCAAGGTTGGACATAAATTCTTTACGCAAGGTCTTCTCAACCTCTTCAAGAATTTCTTTTTGCACCGTTTCCATTTTCAACATACGGTTAATAACCTCAAGGGCAAAGCCATCTGGTAGGATGGCCAAAACACGCGCCGCATGCTCTGTTGATACCTTTGAAAGAACAACGGCAACCGTTTGCGGGTATTCCTTTTGTAAGAAATTGGCAAGAATGTCTTCGTTCACATTACCAAGCTTTTCCCACATAGTCCGCCCGGCGGGGCCGCGGATTTCTTCCATGATAAGTTCAATTTTGTCTTGCGAAAGACCGGATTTTGTCAGCATGCGCTCTGTACTGTCTTGTGACCCGACAAGGGCGTTGGTAGAGCTCATTTGTTCGGCAAATTCAATGAAGAGACGTTCAACAATATTGGGGCCAACTTTACCAAGACCGGATATTATCTGGGATAGCTCCAAAATTTCTTCATCATCCATATGTGCAAAAAGCTGGGCGGTGTGTTCTTCGCTTAGGGCAAGAATAAGTATCGCGGCTTTCTCTGGCCCCGATAGTGATCTGTAATCATCTCTTACACGCATATTCATTAATCTAGCTCTCCTGCGTCATCCAACTACGAATTACGGATACAGCTTCTGCTGGATAATTATCTATAATCTCTTCAACCCGTTTAACTGTCGATGCTTTTACCTTGCCCTCAATACCTTGAATATCAATAAGGGAATCATCTTCGGGCATGCCTGGCGCGGGCAGTGCACCTGGGATGGGGAGGCCATCCGCGCCAATTTGTGGTGCGCCGCCTGTCCGTGGGGGCGATAGGGCAGGATTAGCGGGAGAGGCCGCAAGTAAATCTTGTTGCAGCATATCATCAAGCCCTAAATTGCGTCCTGGCATTTCCGCGCTCATAAGCTTTGTGACCATGGGCTGGAGAACGAGGAGGACAACAAGAACCACCATGATGGCAATTACAATAATTTCACCGGCATCCACAAGGGCGCTTTTTTCGATCCCCATAAAGAACCGCTCATCTTCAACTTCTTCATTCGTGTCAATTTCTGCGAATTGTATATTGGCGACCTCTAACGTATCGCCCCGATCTTCGCTCAGGCCAATTGCGGTTCTGACAAGGGCAGAAATCTGATCTATCTCGGCTTGCGTGCGTGGTTCGTATGTTTTAACGCCTTCCGCATCCGTTACATATTTCCCATCAACCAAGACAGCAACAGAAAGTTTCTCTACATCACCTGTTTGGCGCACGACATTGCGAATGGTTTTGCTAATCTCATAATTGGCGACTTCTTCAAGGCGCGAGCTTTCAGCGGATGGGCCGCCATCTGATAAAAGGTCACCGCCAACACCCGGAAGGTTATTACCCACAGACACATCATTGGAGCCGGGTTCGGTTTCTGAACTGGATTCTTGTGTTGATTGGGTAGAGCGTAGAACTTGTCCCTCAGGATTATAAATTTCCTCATTGGTGTTGATGCGGTCAAAATTCATCTCCGCGGTAACAATTGCCGTAACACGGCCATAGCCGACAACGCGACTCACTTGCTCTTCGATTTTGCTTTGTAATCTGTTTTCGTAATTGCGCCTTAAATCCTCAGTCTTCATTGACATCAAATCATTATCATCTGATCCGCCCTTGGCCAATAAGTTCCCGTTACTGTCCACGACGGAGACATTATTTGATTTCAGATTAGGAACGGATGAGGCAATAATGGATTGGATAGCAAGGATTTGTTGGCGTTCAATGGATGACCCCGATCGAATACCAAGGAATACACTGGCCGAAGCAGAGCGGGTGTCGCGGCTAAAGAGCTCTCTTTGTGGCAGAACGATATGCACGCGCGCGCTTCTGATGCTTTCAAGGGAGCTGATAGTGCGTGACAGCTCTCCCTCCAAGGCTCTGATTTGATTTATGTTTTGCACAAAATTCGTTGTGCCGAACCCTGATTGTTTATCAAAGATCTCATAGCCTAAAGAGCCACCATTAGGCAATCCGGCTGCGGCAAGCAACATACGCGCGCGGCCGACTTCATTCCCCGGAACAACAATACGCGACCCATCTGTTGATATTTCATACTGGATTTCGCTTTCTTCAAGCTTTGCTGCCACTGCGCCGGAATCTGTCGTGTTAAGGTCGGTGTATAAAAGCTTCATTTCTGGCGTTGAAACGCGCATTGAAATAAAGACGAAAAACATGAGTAAGCCGAGTAAAATGGCACCCATGACACCTAATCTCGCGGGACCAAGTTGTTGCAATGTTGCGACAAAGCTATTCACTATTCATCAGACCTTAAATTGTTTTACGCAAATTCCTGAAATGGATATTCCAGATAATGGATATATTGTATCATAAATATGCACCTGAAAGCGAGTGGGTGATTCGCAGGTGCATAATCAATTACTAAACTACTGTAGTTTTTTGCTTCTGGCAAATGTCAATTGCCATTAATTCGCGCCAATTTCTTTAAATTGGATTTAAATACCTATATTTATTATAGACTTGCCCACAAGCATTTTGCATATTTTCTTGACTTTTGTACTTTTATTACGTAGCATGATAGTAGGGTAGTATACCTTGTTTGTGTCTACATTTTTAGATGCATGAGGTTAAAACGAGAAAGGTTAAGGGATTCGCTCATGATTGAAGCGGTGAACTCATCAGTGGCTAGCGCGTCGATTTTACGTGCAGGGGCGCAACAGGTTAATTCAACTGTTGCCGCGCAAGTGGATGCGACTGCACCTATTGCCGAAGCACCAAAAGCGCCATATATAAGTCCTCATATTACAGTTGATGTCAGCTATAATAAGGCTGTCTTACAGATACGTGATTCTGATACAGGTGATGTGAAGGATCAATTTCCGACAAAAAGTAAATTAGCAGAAATTCGTCGCGCACAGGCTCAGCAAGAGCAGGGGCGTGAAGTCGCGCGCCGTCAGGCCAAGTTGCAAACTGCGGAGATTTCGCAGAAAGTCGTTGCTTCTACCGTGCAACCACAACAGCAAACGGTTTCTCAACCACAACAGCAAACGGTTTCTCAACCACAACAGCAAACGGTTTCTCAGCAACAGCAGCAAACGGTTTCTCAGCAACAGCAGCCAGCGCCACAAGCTAATGTAGTGACAGTGCAAGATGTTGTTGCCTCTGCGCCACCGGCTAATAATCCATCATCATTACCCTCTCCACAAATTGCCACTGCTGCATTATCTGCGGGCGCGCAATCCGGTCAAGCGCCTGCTTCTGCAGGGGTTAGTGTTCTTGCATAGATTTTATATACATTGCATTGATTGATCGGGCGGTGTTATCCGCCCTTATTTTATGGGTGAGTCATTTCTGTTTTTATTTGTTTTTGTTGGCGCATTCTATTTTAGGTGCGCCGCGTTTTTGAATGCCGGATATGAAGCCAAATATCTATGCGAAGGTCACTTTTGTGGTGTGGGGAGTATAGAAAAAGCGGGGCTTAGGGCTCCCGCTTTTGTTATTCTCTAGCCTCTGTCGAGATCGATCAGCTCGAAATATCGGTTGAGCTGTGTTGTTGATTTTGTGCATCCGGTTTGATCGGCGCTTGCGCGGCGGCTGTGGCCTCATTGTTTGTCATTAAGCCTGCGGCAATCTCACGATTGATGCTAATCAGGATGTCAATTTTTTCCTTTTGTGGATTAGCAAGAATCTCCATCTCACGTTTGAAGATGAAATTGGCCAGATTGACGATGTTGCTGCGCAAATCATTTGCGCGATCGCCTTCTTTATTTTCGAGCGCCGTATCATAGAACAGCATCCAAATTTGGCGGTTATATTGTAATATATCACCCAAAGCATCTTTTGGTTGTTCATCCCAACCGTCAATAAGGGATTGTAACATGCGGTTGGATTTTAATAGGACGCGGCCCTCAAGCTCTCTTTGATTTGTTGTATGGGCTTGTGCATGATTGTCGTAGGTTCCTGCGGCTTTTGCATAGGGGTTATTGTTTTTATTTTGTGACATTTTCAATAAGCTCCCGTTCGTGTTCGACCAATTGTTGTGCCAATTTCATCGCCTTGTAATAAGTTTCGGCGATAATATGCTCATTGATTTGAACGAAGAATATCGTTGCACTAGGCGCAGCCTTTTGGATTTCATTCACGGCGTTGAAATAACGCTCATGATAATCTTCAGGTTTTTTGGCGATATACATGCACTGAATAAGGAAATAGATGCGCTTGCACGGAGTGTTTGCCTCGGCCTCTTGCATAATGTCCTTTTCACGGATAATCGGTGAATCGCCGGCAATATGCAGGCGCGTACGTTGGGAGCTGTTGGTAATAACAGCTTCGCCAATCAGAATTTTTTCTTGGGGTTTAAGATCGATAACAAGTGCCATGGAGTTCTTCCTTTCTAAAACTACCTTCTGTAGAGTTCCTAATCTGTCTTCTTATAATATCAGAAAGGCATTAAAAAAGAAATAATTATATGGATGGTTGTTTTTATTGTGATCTAAGTCGGTGTTTCTAATAAGAAAAGGGGCGGGAAATTTCTTTTCCCGCCCGCTTTTTTTGTTCGAATGATTTTAATCTTGTCATACTGACGTTGATTAGAATAGTCGAAGAACTGCCTGTTGTGACTGTGACGCCAATGATAGAGATGTAACACCCAATGTTTGACGTGTTTGCAAAGCGAGTAGGTTTGCACCTTCTTCGTTTTGGTCCGCAACTGTCAAGTCATCCGCACCGGCTTCGAGAGTGTTAATTGTTTTCTCTGTGAAGTCCTGACGAGTCTGAATGATAGACAAGTTATTGGCCAATGATGAACCGAATGAACGAACTGCACCCAGGGCTTCACGTGCTTGTGTTGCTGTCAATTCAATTTCGCTTGCGCTTCGGAATGATGCCTCAGTAAGGCCCAGACCGTTGGAAGTGAATGTGGCTCCTTCGGTTGTTAGTTTGCTTGAGTTGTTTTCATTGAAGAATGTTGTAAGGTCATCACCATTCAATAAGTTTACACCACGGTAACTTGCATCCTGCACCAATGTATCAATCTGTGTACGAAGGTTGTTGTAGTCAGATGCAAGAGAGTCTAGTGAAGCTGTACTATTGTTAAAGCTAAACACAAACTCCTCAGCGCCGGCACCTGCTGTAGTAATGGGGTCAAGATTACCATTTGGATCACCAAGCCCTAAATCAACGATATCAGCTGCCGCAGTTGTTGGTGTAAACTGTAGGTTTCTAACATCATCAGATATAGAAGTGAAGCTTAACTGACCTGTTGAGCTATCAAAATTTGCGCTAACCAGTTGGTTTAGGTTTGAATCTTGATTGATACTATCAACAAGATCCTGGAACGTGGTTGTTGCGTTTGTGGTGATAACACCGGAGTTAACAGTTGTCCCGTTATTGTTAACGGATATTTGGATAGTGGCGGTTGCAGCAAGGTTTAGAGCCGTGTTTCCTTTGGCATCTAGATAAGTGTTACCGTTACCAATAATATCACCAGCTTCGGCCAGGTTACCCGGGCTTTCAAAGAGTGAGATCGAACTGATCGTGCTACCTGAAACGATTGTAGCAGCATTAACAGCTGTACCACCAGCAGTACGTGTTTCAATTTCAAAGGCGTTGTTGATACCGAGTGCAGTGAGGTCGGCATTGTCTAGCTCGTTTGCGGCGGTTGTAGTCAATTTGAAAGAGCGACCATCAGAGCTTTCGATTGACAAAAACCCTTCACTAGTGATTGAGGCTTTGATTTCGCCATCTTGATTGTCAGCAAAAGCGTTTGTGATTTTAGCTGCGAAGGATGCTGCTGTATCACCTGTTACGATTGTTACTGTTTGGCTGATCTGTTCACCTTGGCTGCCTGTGGTTGAAATCACAAGAGCATCACCGGTGGTGATTGATGTGTCAGCAATCAAATCACCTGTTGCTGTTGATGATAGGTCTACTGTACCGACGAGGCGTGCCTCACCTTCGGATGATGCAAGTTCATCACGCGCAGATGATGCGATGGATTGTGCCTGCTCAACAAGGCTTGTAAGAGATGTCACACCGTTATCGGCGGCTTCAATTGTACGGATGGACTGACCGATACCATCAAGAAGACGGCTAAGGTCACTTGCGCGGTTGTCAAGAGATTGTGCGGCGAAGAAGTTTGATGGAGAATCCAAAGCAGAGTTAACTTTTAGACCTGTTGCAAGGCGAAGCTGCGTCTTGTCAATAAGGCTCTGAGTATTTTGGAGTGAGAGTAGGTTGCTTCTTAAAGCGGATGTTAATACGACATCTGAAGACATGATAGTTTCCTTTCCTAGGGTTTTGGCTGAAAAATTCTATTCCAGCTGCATACTCTATGATAATAGCACAACAATTAAAAAAACGTTAAACTAATTTTTTATTTTGTACAAAATCATGTGCATTAAAATTCAGCCTCGCTATCGTAACATAGCGCGGGAAAGAATTCAAAAGAGTTCTTATTTAGGAAAAAAGGGGACGTATCGGAAGCTGAAATACTTTCATTGTTCCGATACGCCCATACCGTTTGAGGGTCATACTTCTGTATGGTTTCTTGCGGCAATTCGGATACTGGGCTTTAGGGGTTAGGGATGCAGGGTAGCAAACGAGCCTAAAACCAAATATCCTGAATTTTATCTAAGTTGTAATAGCTCCTGCGTCATTTGGTCGACGGTGTTGATGACTTTTGTTCCTGCGGAGTAGGCGCGTTGTGCGACAATAAGCAGGGCAAATTCATCGGCCAAGTCGACGTTGGAGTTTTCAAGGGTGGAGGGTTCGATGAAACCTGCGCCGCCGCTTCCGGCCTCACGCATGTTCTCCTCTCCCGAATCTTCGGTTTCGGTGTATGCGGTTCCGGATACCTCAGAAAGACCGTTCGGATTGGCAAAGGTTACGAGGGGCAACTTATAAAGTGTCGCACTGGCACCGTTCGAGAACTGCGCAATGACGAAACCTTCGCGGTCAATCTCAATGCCTGTTCTCAAACCAAGCTCTGCACCATCTTGATCGGAGAAAAGTACGGTGAAATCGCTTGAAAACTGGCTGAAACGTTCGATGTCGATCGTGATGTTTTGTGGTTCGGATCCGTTATTCCAGTCAATCTGGCTCAGCTCAATGTCGATATTACCATTGGTATCGGGGAAAGCGTTGATTGAACCATCGCCGTTAAAGTTAATCAAACCACTGGTCAGCTCATTATTGCTGGGGTCCAGAACTTTTACATTCCACCAACCGCGTGAATTATAGCTCGGATCGCCCGGCGCATATTGGAATGTCGGGAAGTCACCATCACTATAAGGTGTCGCTTGTGTTTCTTCGCCGTTATCAAAATTCCCTTGTGTGCCGTCAGAGATGTTAGTTGACTGGTATGTTGCAGGCGTTAGGCCTAAGGCATTTAGCGGAGTGTTCACGCCGATATTCGCTATTACGAATTCCCAAGGTGGCGCGCCACCTCCGTCATCATAGATGAATTGATCATGTTGGATAACCAGTTTTCCTTGGTTATCAAGAAAGGCAGATAAGTCCGTGACGTTTGTATTAACGTCATCAATAAGGTCACCCATATCATAGACCATAACATCAACACCGGGGGGGAGGGCTGCGCCGTCAGTATCTGAGATTTGATAGGTTCGTACACCACCGCCATCAACCTCAATTGTGAATTGGTTTCCGTTGTTAAGGCCCAAATCATTGACCATTTGGTCTGTGGCTGTGCTGTTTGGGGTTGTGCTTGCCGCTGTGGCGTGTGGGCCATAGGTTTTTGTAAATTGGAAGCTCATATTCTGTGGATTACCCAATGTATCATAAACGGTTAGTCCCCGTGTGAATGATGCAACGGTCGATGATAAGTCGTTAAGAAGCGCATCTGCATTAGCGGAGTCAAGGTTTACGGCAAGCTCTGCGGTATTTGTCGGGCGGGTCAAACCACCAAGGAAGGCAACGTCAATGGGTTGAAGTGACGTTAAATCCCCTTGGTTTGCAGGAAGCGATCCAGCTTGGTCAACCGGCCAACCATAAAGGTAGAAGCCCGCAGAATTTCTTAAAAACCCTTGTGCATCTTCACTGAATTGTCCGTTACGTGTGTATAGGAATTCAGTAAGAGACGAGTCATCTGAATCTCGTTTCACGGCGAAGAAACCATTACCGGAGATAGATGCATCTGTACCGGATGATGATTGCGAAATCGCGCCCTGTTGGTTTACACGTTGGATACGGTTTGCGGTTACTGTGCCTGGGGAATAACGGCTAGAGTTTCCTTCTGTTGTTACCAATGAGAAGAAAGCGGCCTCTGATCGTTTGAACCCTGTTGTGTTCACATTGGCAATATTATTCGAGATAATAGCCGTGTTCTGTGATTGGGCGGATAGGGCGGAAACCCCTGTAAATAATGCTCCAAATAGTCCCATAATTTTTCTCCTTTTACTCTTTTAAAATCTGTTATGCGTCAGTTTCTGTATCAGTTTCAGTCGTTGTGCTTTGTGTCTTGGGTTCGCTTATATTGATAACATTCCCAACAGATACGGCGCGCTCTCCGACTAAAAGGAAAGTTGTGCCGTTTTGTGTTTCAACGCCTTTTACATGGCCTGTCACTACGGTTGTTGATTCAAGTGATGCATTTTGCGCATCCAAGGCATCAACTCTGAATTCATAGGTTCCCACGGGAACAATATTTCCGTTATCGTCTTTTCCATCCCAGGTAAAGCCTTCGACAGTGTCATCGTCGCTTACTTTTTGTGAATAAACAGAATCACCATCAGAATTGAAGATATTGATTGTTGTGTCTGTCGATGTACCATCAATGGCGTAATTGAGGGTAATCGGTGTTGTACCATCGAAATACGCTTCTGAGCTTAAATAGCTGACATCTTTGCCAACATAGTTTAGAGCCGATGAAAAGGCGCTGCCGATATTGAGGGCAACCAGACTATCGAGCTTCTGATTGGCGTTAATTTGCTGTTCCACTCCTGCAAAGCTTACAAGCTGGCTGGTGAATTCTGTTGAATCCATGGGGGATAGCGGGTCTTGGTTTTGCAGCTGTGTTGTCAGCAATATCAGAAAGTCATCAAAGTCTTCAGCAAGCTGCGCGGAAGAGTTCGACGTGCTTTGTGCAAAATCAAGGGCGTTGTTAATGGTGACATCACTGGTCATGAGTCTTTTCCTTTATTTATGCCAGAACATTATAATGCATGCGCCCTGTATGGGGATCGACATGCCAGTCCATGGTGGTTTCAATTGCTGTGTCTTCGGCGAAATTATCGCTTTTACCGTTTTTGTTGCCATTACGGTTATTGTCATTCGGGTTGTTGAAATCGTGATTATCACTGGCCATTTCAAAGCTCAGGCCGTCATCACTGCTCATATCTAATCCGGCATTGGTCATAGCGCGGTGCAAAGCATCACTGTCTTTTTGCAGCAATAAAAACGTATCGGGCTTTTCAACTGTGAGGACGATTTTTGTTACATTATCTTTATCAATGCTCATCTTAACTTCGACGCGGCCAAGTTCAGGCGGATCGAGGCGGAGCTTAATATTGGTGCTTTCACCTTCTTTTACGGCCTTTTGAATGGTGGCGGATACCATTTGCGTTGCAACATGGGGCTGCGCTGCGCTTTGGCTTTGTGTGATTGTTGCTGCTGTTACGCTTTGTGGTTGCGTTGTTGTTGCGTTGACGCTCAGGCCGTTTTGCGGCGCTAAGGGGTCAATTATTCCTGTTGTGCTGCCTTGTGTTATGCCTGATTGCAGGAACTGTTGCGCCGCGCTTTTTGCGTTGTCATTTGCCGTTTTAGGCAGGTCAATACCGGCTTTATCCGTGTTTTTCATAGCTGTTTTAAAATCTGCTCCATCATCACCTTGTGGGACAGCAGTATTCGCACCGCGTGCATCAATGTCATAGCGGCCTTCATAACGGCTTTGCGCGTGGTTTTTATCGGCGATGAGTGATGGTGCTGTCTTCGCCCCGTCGTCCTCTTGTGCGGTTATCGGCGCATCGACAGGGGCTTTTTTGTCCTGTGGCGGCGGGGTCAGGGCGATGAATTGGGCTATAACCTCT
>CAXBFT010000053.1:0-11959 GCA_963974945.1 uncultured Alphaproteobacteria bacterium | reverse complement strand
TTCATCAAGGGCGTTAAGCTCATCAGGCGTGAGATTGCTTAGCAATTTATAGCCTGTATCGGAGTTTAAGGCCGATTGGATTGCGCTTAACATTTCAAAATAAGATTGATCCATGCCTTTGGGGGCGGTGTCACCATTTTCATTATCTTTGGTTTGGGCAAGCAAGGTGGAAAGCATATTCAGCAATGTTTCGCCGTCTTTATCGTCACCCGCTTTTTGAATTTCATCGAGTGAAACACTAAGCATTGTTTCGGCGCTATCTTCGTCTTCATTGGTTTGTGCGGCGATAAGCTTGGCAATTTCATCGGCTAAAGACGCTATGTCTAATGCATCACCTTCAGGTGTTTGACTTTGATCATCTGTTGTTATGGTTTTGGCTGTTGCTACCGGTGTTAAAAGCGATGAAATTAGATCTAGGCTCGTTTTTTCGGTTTCGAATTTAGCCGTTGTGTCTGATGCTTCTTTATGTGTATGCGCAGCATTATTTGATTGCGTTTGTGATTTTTCTTGGTTTTGGCGTTGTTGTTGTTGTGTTTTTTGCTTGATGCTTTCCATCATTCTGGCAAAACTGTCATCATCACCTGAGACACGCGCAGAGGATGCATTTTTCGTCTCGAATTGATTATTCGAGGTCGCGTTATGCGTCGGCGATTTGATCGTCGCCAGATTTTGCAATCCTAAATTTGGTGTATACAGGTTAAAGCTCATTGTCTTGTTCCTTGCTCTTTCTTTGTCCTTTTAAGCGGTTTCACTTAAGCCAGAGGACACAATTTTGCGCTGGGCGGCGTTTGTTAATGCGCCATTATCTCCATAGCTATAGGCACGTTGGCTTTGCGCGGATTTAATCGCGGCATTGCGGATGGTGTTGCCCAAACGCTCTGTGCATCTTTGCATGCGCTCAATGGCTTGCATGTTGCGGTTTGAGATTTCTTGGAACTCGGCATACATGGCTTTGAGCTTATCTTTTACTGCCGGGTCGGCCATTTTAAGTTCCTTTTGGCGCGCCATTATTTGTGTCATGCCATTTTCATAGTCGCGGGCAACTGTTATTTTTTTCTTTTGCAGCTCAATAAAATCATTGGTTTTACTGGCATGGAGCGCCTTCGTTTCTTCTTCATAAAGCGCACCAAGTTTTTTAACTGTTCCCATAACAGTGCGAAGCGCCGTATTGGTGTCTTTGGGGAGCAGAGCAGGGCTGTGTTCTTGTTCTTGTGTCATGCTCTTTTCTCCTGTTCTTGTGGCATTGATATGCGTTGTCCCATTTCCTGCACCGTGAATAAGGTGCTTTGGGTATTTGCGCTTGCGCGGGTTTTTATTTGCTCAATCATTATATTATTGCCTTGAGTCTTCTCTTTTAACTCTGCCTGTAAGCGATCAAGCTGCATCAATAGGGCTTTATCGGATTTACGGAAATCATCAAGGCGGCTACGGAATTCTTCCGAAGCCTTTGCATAGCGGGTGGCCAGGGCATTCTTGTCCTTTTGTAGATAGCCAAATCGCAGCAAATCGTTGGTGATCAAACATTGTGATTCTTGGTTTGCAAAATCAATGAGTTGGCGGCTAAGGCGCACCATAGTTTGCAAGGATTCGTTGATATTGTTTGATAAAACGCTATCAGGATTTTGATTGTTTCTTTGCATTGCGTGTCTCATTATTTCAATCTCACTGTTCTTCTATAATTTCTAAATCATTGATCATGTTGCTCGCACTTTGTGTGCTTTGTTCGGCGGTGCGCTGGGCTTGCATTTCGATCAGTTTATTTTTTACTTGTGTTTGAATGCCGGTAATATCTTTCTCGGCAATCATTTTTCCGTATTCCTGGATCATCATCCCTTGGAAAATCTCTTCGCCTTTACCGCCGCCAAACATTTCATCAGTTTCTATTCCTGCAAACATAGGTTTAACCATCTCACCGATAAAAACGGCTTCGAAGTCGCGGGCGGTTTTTTCTATGCGTTGCTCATCTTTTGTAAGTTGGGCATAGGGGGATTTGCTTTGTTGCGCATTCATCATGGCAATAGCGGTTTCTGGGGTGAATTTTGAGGTTGCGAATTCCATTACATCACCTCAATTTCTGCTTGAAGCGCGCCTGCAGCTTTGATGGCTTGTAGGATTGTAATAATGTCGCGTGGCTTCATGCCCAGTTTGTTCAGGCTTGTCACAAGTTCCTGTAAGGTCACGCCGCTATCTAAAACCGCAAGCTTCACATCATCACCGACATTGGCTGATACATCGGTGCGTGGCACGATCACGGTTTCGCCCTGGTCGGCAAATGGGTTGGCTTGTGAAACCTGTGGGGTTTCATTGATTTTAAGGGTGAGATTGCCTTGCGCGATTGCGACGCTACTGACGCGGACATCTGCGCCCATCACCACCACACCGGAGCGCTCGCTAATCACGACGCGGGCAGGTTGGTCAGGTTGGATCGGCAATTGTTCTATATCTGTAATCAGGTCAACAATTGTGCCGTCATAATTGGTCGGACGGCGCAGCATTACACTGGCGGAGTTTTCGGATTTTGCCAAGGTCGCATTGGTAAAGCCGTTAATGGCCTGCGCTATGCGACGTGATGTTGTGAAATCCGGGTTTTTAAGGGCAAGACGCACATTTTGTAAATCTTCGAGTTTAAAATCAATCTCGCGCTCTACGATTGCGCCATTCGGGATGCGGCCTGCCGTTGGGATGTTTTGCGTTTCGCTTGCGGCGTCACCCTGTACGGAGTATCCGGCAATATTTGCCTCACCCTGCGCTACGGCATAAACTTCGCCATCTGCGGCAAGAAGGGGGGTTACAAGCAATGTTCCACCCTGAAGCGAGCTTGCATCACCAAGCGCAGAGACATTCACATCAATACGTGATCCCTGATTGGTGAAGGGCGGGAGTGTCGCCGTCACCATAACGGCGGCAACATTACCAGTGTTCAAATTCTGTCCGCGGACGTTTACGCCAAGGCGTTCTAACATCGCGATCAAGCTTTGCTCGGTAAAGGGGGAGTTATTCAGGCCATCGCCTGTTCCATTAAGGCCAACAACCAAACCATATCCAACAAGTTGGTTTTCGCGCACGCCTTCTATATCGACAATATCTTTAATGCGAGACGTTTTTGCAAGGGCGGAGGGAGAAAGTGGCGCACATAATGCAAACAGACATATACCGGCCGCCAATATTAATCCTGATTTCTTCAGGATCGGCGACCGGTGTATCACCGCGGTGATTCTGTCTGTGCTGATATGTGCGTTCTTGCTCAACATAATTTTTCTACTTAATCTCTCTACTTTTACTTTTACGCTCTTAACTCTTTTACTGCGAAGGGAGGAAAAATCTCTTCTGCCAATTAAGCATTGCGAATGTTGTGCCAGTTTTAGAAGTGGCGGAAATGTTGGGTTTTTTAGAGTTTTGGAGGGTAGTTGCCCTATATTATACTTGCCTTTGGCGGCGTTTTTTCCCCCCTGGAGCAGGAGTGATAGGCAATTATTGCCGCCTTGCTGCGCGGGCATGAAATGCGCTACACTATATATATGTTTCGAAAAGGGAGCTTTTAACATGAAAATTGACCGTTCAAAGGGCGCAGGATCAACATCAGGAACGAAGAAATCATCTTCGTCATCCTCATCCGATCACGCGGATTTCAGCCAATTTGTTAATGGCGGCGCAAGTGAGAGCGCAAGCTCCTCTGCCACACAATCCATCGCGCAATTGGATTCCTTGCTCTCTATTCAAGAGGTGGAAGATCCGACAAAGAAGGCGGCAAAGAAACGCGCCCATATGCGCGCAGATACGATTTTGGATAAGCTTGACGGGCTTCGCGTTAAAATGCTCACCGGGAATTTAACTGTTGGTAATATGATTGATGTTGCCGATGTTGTGGCATCGCATCGCGATAAAATAGATGATCCCCAATTAACCGCCATTATGGATGAAATTGACCTTCGTGCGCAGGTTGAGCTTGCCAAAATGCGTGTGGCAATGGAGTCTGTTTCGGTATAAATCCTTTTTTATCCTATAAATTATCACTCTTACTGTTCATGCCTTGTTCGAAAAAATAGGCATGAGTGAGTATATCTTCTTGTTTTTGCGGTGTTTCGAGATTATAATCCGTGGTCTTAAAAAAAGTTTATATACATGACTAATGTAATTTGTAAGGGATGTACTGAATATGGCAACACCAAATAGCGTAACGCTTCCTCCTGATTATAATCCGGAAAATGATACCGGCGAATTTATGAATATTGTTATGAAGGAATATTTTCGCCGTCAGCTTATTAACTGGCGCACAGATCTTTTGAAAGAATCAGAAGCAACAATCCATGACACATTACAAAGCACCGAGCTTCAAAAGCCTGATTTGGCCGACCGCGCATCTGCGGAAACAGATCATGCCCTTGAACTTCGTACCCGTGACCGTGAGCGTAAATTGATTTCAAAAATCAACAGCACTTTGCGTAAAATTGATGAAGATGAATATGGCTATTGCGAAGAAACGGGGGAGCCAATCTCTGTTGCTCGTCTAAAGGCGCGCCCTATTGCTACATTATCGATCGAAGCGCAAGAGCGTCATGAGCGTATGGAGAAAACCCAGCGCGACGATTAATTAAACTGTGTAATTTCACGGTGGTTATTGTCAGGCTACGGCTTACATATTTTAATGTGTGACATTGCATTTCTTGCTATCGAGTCATTTTCTGGCTTCATGTTATAGAAATAAAAAGAGGGTGATTTCCCCTCTTTTCCTATATGTGCGCTCTTCATCCTTAGAATGGAAAGATGATGTCATAGAGTTGTTGACCATATCGCGGTTGTTGCATATCCGATATTTGCCCTTCGCCGCCATAGGTTATGCGCGCTTCGGCGATTTGATCGTAAGTTATTGTGTTTGCAACCGAAATATCTTCCGGGCGGATGACACCGTCAATCTCGATGATGCGTTTTTCAAAATTTACGCGTACCTCTTGTTTACCATGGATCACCATATTGCCATTGGGAAGGAGTTGTGTAATGAGGGCGGCAAGGCGTAATTTAATATCTTCTGTACGCGCTATACTGCCCGTGCCTTTATGGGTGGAATCTGATTCGAAATCAGTAAGGCTGGTGTTATCAACGGCTTCGGGCAAGATGCGGCTCAACGATTGTTCCATACCGAGCAAGCTGTTGAGGCCGGCGCTCTCACCGCTGGCGCGGGTGCGTTCGCTTTCATTGTCTAAGGTGGCTTCGTCTTTTATATCAATGGTGACCGTAATAATGTCACCGATATTGCTGGCGCGTTGATCTTTAAAGAAGGTGACGCGGTTGCTCTGCCAGAGTGAGTTTTGCTGTGGCTTCACAGTATTGGGCTTTGGCATGGGCAGGCTGACGGGTTGATAGTCGGGGGCTGTTTCCGGGTTGGAAATTTTTGTCATTTGCGGCGCTTCGCCAATTTTTGAAATACGGTCAAGACCAGAGCATCCGCTGAGCACCGCACAAGATAGCATGGCAAGGGGGATTATTTTTTTCTGTTTGTAAAATTGTGTACGCATCATAAATCTCACTTCTTCTTTTTAAATTAATTTTGCAGGACGGTAACTTCGTTTTCTCCGGTTACGATGGCCTGTATTGTTTGATTGCTAGAGGTATTCAGGACGCGGATGACATCACCTTTTGCACCATTTTCAAGGGATTTTACCTGCGTTGTGATGTTCATTGCCGCGCTTTTGAAGAATAATGTTATTATCTGGCCGCGATCAATGATTTGCGGGGCGATGATTTCTGCTTCACGGATGGGGCGGCCGGCGATTAGCATGCGGCGCGCGGTCATACCGATCAAGCTTTGTGCATCAATGATGGTGTCTCTACCAAAGCCGCGCTCTTTAATTTTCATGGTGGTTAAGTCTCTGGCTTTTATTGTGCGCCCATGTTCAACATTTTCAAGCAGGACAGGAACGGTAATGACAGGCTCCATTTGTCCTGAAAAGCGAATATGCTGGATAGGGTTTTCTGCTGAGGGGGCGGCGATGGTTGCTTCGAATGTGTTGCGGCGTTGATCGACGCTAAAATCTGTGATGGTAAATTTTGCCTCTTGATTGGGGGGGAGGATGATTTGTCTATAGCTTTGCGGTACGCTCACCTCATATTCACCGAATACACCTTCATCATAAAGGGCGGTGTGCAGGGCCTCTTCGATTTGTTTATACTCGATAATGGTGGCATCGCGGCGCAATGTGATGTGATCGGCATTGCTGTTTGGCCGCCATGATAAATCCATTGCAATTGCAATGCGGAGTAGGGTGTTCGCATCCAATACCATATCTTGGCCGGGGCGTGGGGCATTGCCCAAAACACGATCTTCATTTTCTTTAAGATCATAGAAAATATCGCCAAGCTTGATTGTATCATCATTGAGCAAGCTGCTATCTCTTAAACCAATAGCATGGGCGGCAGAAAAGGGCAAAATGCAAAGGCTTATACCTGCCAAGGCGATGGTTAATGTCTTTTTCATGATCTGTCCTTTTCTGTTTTAAGTTAAAATTGCGTTGTATTATCTGAGCTGGGAAACGATTTGAAGCATTTCGTCGCTGGTTGATATGACGTTAGAGTTCATTTCATAGGCACGTTGTGCGGCAATCAGGGAGGTGATCTCGGCAACCACATCAACATTAGATTGTTCTAATGCACCTTGCTCTAAGCCACCAAATTGCCCCTGATTAGCAATCCCAGTAATAGGAGAGCCGGATGCAGCGCTTTCGATGAGGAAGTTATTGCCTATGGCCTCCAAACCTGTTGGGTTCACAAAATCGGCCATTTGGAATTGGCCCAGATTTTGAATTGCGGTTTGTCCTTGGATTTTGGCTAAAACCTCACCTTCGGCATTGATGTCTATACTGGTTGCATTATCGGGGACGGTAATACCCGGTTGAACAAGGTAGCCTTGCATTGTTACCAGCTCACCATTTTCATTAATTTGAAATGTCCCGTCACGGGTATAGCCTGTTTCACCACTGGGCAGATCTACTTGGAAAAATCCGCGGCCAAGGATAGCAATGTCTAGCTCGTTGCTCGTCATTTGCACAGCGCCTTGGGAGTGCATACGGTAGACCGCGCCGGTTTTGACACCAAGGCCGACCTGAATGCCTGATGGAACGGTTGTTCCTGAATCCGATGATGTCGTGCCGGGACGCTTGATATTTTGATAAATCAAATCTTGAAATGCAGCGCGTTGCTTTTTATAGCCCGTCGTCGTCATATTCGCGATGTTGTTTGAAATAACATCAACATTAAGCTGTTGTGCCATCATGCCTGTTGCGCCAATATCCAGTGATCTCATGTGATACTCTCCTTATAAATAGTGTTCTTTGTTATTTAAACCTGCGATAGCTTTTGTATGGCTGAGCGCAAGCGTTCGTGTTCTGTTTCTATGACTTTTTGTGTGCTTTGAAAGTCACGTAAAATTTCAATCATTCGTGTCATCTCCACCATGGTATTGACGTTGGATCCTTCAAGAAAACCTTGCTGGGCAACGGTGTTCTTGGCCTCGATCGGTGGAGCTTTGGCAGCGTAGAGATTATTTCCGATCGGCTCTAATGTTTGTACATTGTCAAATTCAACAATTAATAACTGCCCGATGACACCGTTTTGATCTGAAACAACCCCTTTTTCATCAATAGATATTTGTGTTGCACTGTTGGGGATATTAATGGGGCCACCTTGACCCATTATCGGATCACCGGAGGAGTTAACAAGTTGACCGTCGGCACTTTTTTGGAAGTTCCCGTCTCTGGTATAACCGGTTTCACCATTGGGCATTTGTACACCCATAAAGCCAGGACCGTTCAGGGCAACGTTGAATTCATTGTCTGTTTGTATCAATGCGCCGGGGCTGGTTAATTGGTATTGCCCATAATCATAAACAAAGGATAACTCATCATCGCTATAGCGCGGATCAGAGATGTATTCTTCAAAAATCGGGTTTTGGCCGCGAAATCCGCTCGTGTTCATATTGGCAATATTATTGGACACAATATCCATATTGGTCTGTAAGACGTTCTGGCGTGATAATCCAAGATAAATACTATTTTCCACGTTTTTTACTCCTTAAACATGCTGCATTGACCATTGCGAATGGTGTGCCAGTTTTAAATATCAATTATTTCAATGGTTTATTATATTGTGGGCAGGGGATGTGTAATTGAAACGGTAAAATTTGCCGAAAAATTTTCCGTATAACCGGATTATGCCATGTGGTTGTTGATAGGTATGAATGCGGGTTAGACGTGGGGCGTTGTTTGTTTTATAATCTATTTAACATTTGCGTTTTCACGCTCACACCAATGATATGGATATAAATAATGGCCGATGAAGAAGATGAAGTTGTAGAAAATCCGGATGCAGAAGGTCTGGAGGAAGACGGCAAAAAGGGTGGGTTAAAGAAAATCTTAATCATCCTTGTACCTTTATTGCTTTTAATTGGTGGCGGTGCAGGCGCCTATTTTATGGGCTATCTTGATAGTTTGCTTGGTATCGAAGCGACCGAAGAGGGTGCGGATGGTGATCATGAAAGCAGCACAGATGCACATGGTGAGAAGAAAGCCGATGCTCATGGAGAGAAAAAAGCCGGGGGGCATGGTGAAGAGGGTGGCGGTGATTCCGCATTCTTGGCGATTCCTGCGATGACTGTAAATCTGAATACAGAAGATGGAACCCCGCGTTACCTTCGTCTTACGGTTCAGCTTGAATTGGCCGATACAGGGGATAAAGAAACGGTAGAAGCTGTTATCCCGCGTGTGATTGATCAGTTTCAAACTTATTTGCGAGAGCTTCGTGTGCGTGATTTGCGTGGATCTGCAGGGATTTATCGCCTGCAGATGGAGCTTTTATGGCGCGTAAATCAGGCCGTAGAACCAATTGAAATAAAAGATGTCTTGTTTCAGGAAATTCTTATACAGTAAAAGCATGCCATAGCATGATTTTATCTCGTGTTTGCGACGGTCTGTCTGTTTTTCCCCTATCTGATCCGCAAAACGGCATGTATCTTGCTTATGATATGGTATATGGCCTATTATGGCAGAATAATATTAAAAGAGCATCAATATGAGCGACGATGAAATAGCACAGATGAGCGCCGAAGAGCAGGCCATGATGGATGAGTGGGCTGCTATGGCGGGCGATGACGATGATGCAGGAGAGTCCGCCGCCGCCGGTGATTCAGATGACGCTGATGGCGCGGACGTTGCTGTGGATGATGAGGCCAATGCCAGAATTTTGAATCAGGAAGAAATCGATAGCTTGCTCGGTTTTGATGATGATGGTGTTGGTGGGGCGGAAACCTCCGGTGTGATGGCACTTATTAATTCGGCGATGGTCAATTATGAACGCCTGCCGATGTTGGATATTGTTTTCGACCGCTTAGTGCGTTTGATGTCCAGCTCTTTACGGAATTTAACCAGTGATAACGTGGAGGTGAGTCTGGATCAGGTGTCCACCGTGCGTTTTGGTGATTATATGAATTCCATCCCGTTGCCTGCTATGCTGTCGGTGTTTAAGGCGGAGGAATGGGATAATAACGGGTTGATGGTAACCGATAGCGCGCTTATCTATTCTGTTGTTGATGTTTTGCTTGGCGGGCGTAAGGGCGAATCTGCGATTCGGGTTGAGGGGCGCCCCTATACGACGATTGAAAGTAAATTGGTTGAGCGCATGGTGCATGTTGCTCTGGCTGATTTGTCTTCGGCGTTTGATCCTTTGTCTCCGGTGAGTTTTAATCTTGATCGTCTGGAAACCAATCCACGTTTTGCTACAATTACACAAAGTGGTAACGCTTGTGTTCTTGCGCGCCTTCGTATTGATATGGGGGAGCGCGGTGGACGGATGGAAATTCTTATCCCTTATGCGACGTTAGAGCCTATACGTGAATTGCTTTTGCAAATGTTCATGGGAGAGAAATTCGGGCGTGACTCGATTTGGGAAAACCACCTGACGCAAGAGCTATATAAAACTGATGTTCAATTACAGGCCGTTTTAGGTGAAGTTGCTGTACCACTTGGCACTATGCTAAACTGGAAGGTGGGTGACCAATTGATGCTGAACACATCAACGGGGGATCATTTGGAATTACGATGTGGACATTTCCCGATGTTCAGGGGGCCTGTAGGGCAAAAACAAGGAAGTCTGGCTGTTTGTATTGAAAACTATCTGGAGCCTGAGAGTGATGGAGATTCATGAGTAGTGATATAATTTCTTTGGGTATGGATATTATTGTTTTGGCATTTTTAGGGGCCACAATATTTTATGTACTGCGTTTAACAAAAAGTTTAAGTGATTTTAAAGCGCATCGCCGCGCTTTTGATGGTGTCGTTGCGGATCTTCTTTCTACGATAGATCAAGCAGAGCGCTCTGTTACGACGTTAAAACAAGTTAGTGCAAAAGAAGCGGGGGAGCTTGATGATCTTATCTCGCAATCCAGACTTTTGGCGGATGAGCTGCGCATTATCAATGCCGCAGGTGAAAGTATGGCAAAGCGTTTGGAGCAAGCCGCAGAGAAAAACGGCAAGATAGCGCAGAATACGCAACAAAAGATACAGGGGCTTTCTGATCATCGTAAAGCCGCCGCGCCGCGCCGCGTTGAACGCTCTGATAAAATCAGCTCTCCGGTTCATAGCCGTGATGAGAGCGTTTCTCCGCGTCAGATAAATAAGCCGCAAGCTGCGCCCGTGCGCTCTGAAAATTATCAATCAACGTTAAAGCAGGTGAAGAAAGAGGATGTTTCGATTGAAACCGATATACCATCTTTTATGATTCAAGATCGTGATTTTGATGATGTCAGCGCCTTGGAAAAAAGATTGGATTCTGCTGTGAGTAACGATGCGGATGACATGCCCGATCATTTACAAAGTCAGGCAGAGAGAGAGCTTTTTGCCGCTCTTCGCAATACAAAACACAATATTAAAGGTGGGGGGACGCTATAGGCTATGCCAGGTTTTTCAAAAATATTACCTTTGCTTATTATTGTGATTTTCATCTCTTTTTCTGTGCGTTTAAGTGATTTTTTTCTGGGGATGAAAAATATATCGTCAACCGCTTATGCTGAAAATAAGGCTGAGGACACGCACGCAGCAGATGACGCGCCCGCATTGGGCCATGGTGAGGATAGCGCGAAAGATGATGGTCATGTGAAAGAGGTCAGCGGGCATGCTGCAGACGCACCGAAATGGCGCGATGCAAGTGATACAAATCTTGATGTATCCGATGTTAAGATGGAAATGTTTGAAGACCTTGCTGCGCGCCGCAAACAATTAGAAGAATCCGAGCAAAAAATGCAGGTCAAAGAGGCACTTTTAAAGGCGACGGAGCAAGAAATTGATCGTAAGTATCAAGAGCTTACCAAGCTTAAACAAGAAATTGAAGGCTTACTTGATCAGCAATCAGATCAAGAGCAGGGGCGGATTGAAAGTCTTGTGAAAATCTATGAGGGGATGAAACCCAAGGACGCGGCGCGGATATTTGATACGTTGGATATTGATGTTTTGGTCTCTGTTGTTTCTAAAATGTCTGAGCGTAAGGTTGCCCCTGTCTTGGCGGCAATGAATGCAGAGCGCGCACGCAAAGTGACCATAATGCTTGCGGAGCAAAAAACCTTACCTGTTTTGCAATAGGCATTCACCCGTATTCTTTTTTATTATTTTTTATAAAGTATTGGAATAATCGCTGTTCTTTTCATGTTTTTGGCATGTATAATGGCTTTTGCATGATGTCTCATGTAAAATCTTTTCTATGTTTGATTATTTTGGTTACAATGCGTTAACTATTTATCGGCATAATGCCCTTCTATACGACGTTATCTCGTCATACTTATTGCGTAACAAAAAAAGAAAATTTGAGTTTTAAAAAAAGGAGATTACACAGTGGCTGTAGACATGAATATGAATGTTCTTATTGTTGATGATTATTCGACAATGCTTAGAATTATTAAGAACCTTCTTAAACAGCTTGG
>CAXBFT010000052.1:0-12108 GCA_963974945.1 uncultured Alphaproteobacteria bacterium | reverse complement strand
CCAAGACAATCCCCACCAACCTCATATTTTATTAGCCGAAAAACACCTCATATCAGCTTCACCCACAATAGATTCAATCCCGTTTAATAATGCGCTAGACACCCTCATCCAACTCGTTCAATTTAACGCCATGAACGAAGAAGAAAAAATAATCAATGCCTATATAACTTCAGGGCATGCCGATAGCAATTATGAATCTAAACGAAGGAGCGACGAGGCAAAAGAGAGACAATTCACTTTTGAAGCCTATGCGTACGATTTCATTACTCAAAGAAATAAAAAAGAGCTAAGGCCTGCGTGTAATGCAGGACCTGACTTCATAATAGATCACTACGATCATGCAATCAACATCGAGGCCGTCGCACCCGACTTTCGAAACCCAATCACAGAGCGTAAAGAAAACAGCCGTTTCGAGAATGACTGTTTCGATCAAGATCAAGATTTAGAACATTGGTCTACTGGTGTTTTTGATAAAACAAAAAAATACAATAAGTATTTACAAAACGGCTTTGTACAGAAAATCGACATTAACATTATTGCGATTTCAAACATTACCTTCGGAAGTAATTTTAGCTGTAATGAACTCCAAAACCATTGGCCACTACTTTGCCAATATCTGTTTGATATTGATTTTAGCACGAAGATAATAAACCCGCAGACTGGTGAGCAATGTTTTGTTTCTCGTGAAAATTTCAAAAAAACCAGAGGCGGCAAGGTCGAAACAAATATATTTTTGCAGCCAAAACACGGTCATATCAGCGCCATTTTACTTTTCGATTACATCCAAAAAAAATGGCACATGATTCACAACCCCTTAGCAACACACCCCATACAAAAAGAATATTTTTACGATTTAGACCATGTCTTTTGTGAATGTAACGAGCAATGGCGCACATTAACAAGGAAAAGGGATAACAACCTTATTTAGTGCATAACATCTAGACTTCTTATCCAAGTGCTACTAATTTACATGCATGTCAAAAAATGAAGAAGAATTATATTTAATCGACGGGTCGGGGTTTATTTTCCGTGCCTATTTTGCAATGGCCTATTCCCGTCAAAGCGGTATGACCAACCCCGATGGGGTTGAGGTTGGCGCGGTGTATGGATTTACCAATATGATCCTGAAAATGCTGCGTGATTATCACGCACCTTATATGGCGGTGATATTTGATGCGGCGCGGGCGAATTTCCGCAATGACATCTACCCCGAATATAAGGCCAACCGCGATGAAACCCCTGATGATTTAAAGCCGCAATTTTCGCTAATCCGCGAAGCGACCGAGGCCTTTGACATACCCGCGATTGAATTGGAAGGATATGAAGCCGATGATCTGATCGCCGCCTATACCAAGCTTGCCCTAGCGGCAGGGAAGAAGGTCGTGATTGTATCATCGGATAAAGACTTGATGCAGCTTGTGCGCCCGGGCGTGCGCATGCTTGACCCGATGAAAAGCAAATGGATTTCTGATGCGGAAGTCTTTGAAAAATTTGGTGTGACCCCCGATAAGGTGGTCGATGTGCAATCTTTGGCGGGGGATAGCGTGGATAATGTTCCGGGCGTTCCCGGGATTGGTATTAAAACCGCGGCACAGTTGATCAATGAATATGGTTCATTAGAGGAGCTGTTGGAGCGCGCGGGTGAAATTAAACAAAATAAACGCCGTGAAAAATTGATAGAGCATGCCGATGATGCGCGGGTTTCAAAACAGTTGGTAAAATTAGATGAAGATGCGCCCGTTCCCATGGCATTGGATGCGTTTAAAACCCATGATCCTGATAAACCTGCGTTGATGGCCTTCCTTGAAAAACAGGCGTTTAATTCGATCATTAAGCGTTTGGGTGGTGAACCCGTTACGAAACCTGCGCCCGCAGCACATCATAAAACAGACGCACCACAGATTGAGGAAGAAAAGTTCCCCCCTGCCGCGGATAATAAATACACCCTTATTAATGATGCCAAAACTTTATCTGAATGGATAGAGGCCGCATATAAAACAGGTATTTTAGCCATAGATACCGAAACCACGGGACTGACGCCCGCCAAGGCGAAATTGGTGGGGATTTCGATTTCCTCCAATATTGGTGAAGGCGCATATATTCCATTGGGGCATGAACAAGCCACTGATTTATTCGGCGCGGCCAGTGGTGATGACATCCCACAAATGGATAAGGGCGAATGCTTAGCGTTGCTCAAACCCCTGCTTGAAGATCCATCCGTGATGAAAATCGGGCATAATATGAAATATGACTGGCAGATGTTCGCAAAGGAAGGCATCACAATTGCCCCTTGCGATGACACCATGCTTATATCCTATGTTCTGGACGGGGCAAGCCATAGCCATTCCATGGATAATTTATCCATTATGTATTGCGACCACACGCCAATTAAGTTTGAAGAGGTTGCGGGCAAGGGAAAAACAAGGGTGACCTTTGATAAGGTTACGATTAAAGATGCCCTGAATTACGCCGCCGAGGATGCGGAAGTTACTTTACGGCTTTATAAGATTTTGAAACCTCGATTGGCGCGCGAAAAGATGATGAGCGTTTATGAAACCATCGAACGCCCGTTGATCCCGATCATCGCGCAAATGGAGCTTGAGGGCGTAAAAGTTAACCCTGCCGTTTTAAAAGCCATGAGCCATGATTTTGAAAGCAAGCTCGTTCAACTGGAAACAGATATTCACGCGCTTGCGGGGCGGGAATTTAATGTGGCCTCCCCCAAACAAGTCGGCGAAATTTTGTTCGATGAAATGGGACTGGATAGCGGTAAGAAAACCAAAACAGGTGTATATTCGACAAGCGTTGATATTTTGGAAAAGCTCGCACTAGAAGGGCATGAGAGTGTTCAAAAAATCCTTGAACATCGCGGTCTGTCAAAGCTAAAATCCACCTATACCGATGCATTGCAGGAACAAATCAACCCTGATACGGGTCGCGTTCATACATCTTATAACATGGTGGGGACAAGCACAGGGCGCCTATCATCCAACGATCCGAATTTGCAGAACATTCCGATCCGCACAGAAGAGGGACGCAAAATCCGTGAGGCTTTTGTCGCGGATGAGGGGAATATCTTAGTCTCCGTCGATTACAGCCAAGTAGAATTACGCCTCGCCGCACAAATGGCAGGGGTAGAAGCCCTTAAACAAGCTTTTCGCGATGATATCGATATTCACAGGCTCACCGCGAGCCGTGTTTTTGACGTGCCTTTGGATAAGGTCACGCCCGAAATCCGTCGCCAAGCCAAGGCGGTCAATTTTGGTATTATATACGGCATATCAGGCTTTGGTTTGGCCAAGCAACTTGGATGCCCTGTCGGACAAGCCAGTGATTTCATCAAACGCTACCTCGCGCGGTTCCATGAAATTGAAACCTATATGGAAGAAACCAAGGATATTGCAAAACGCGATGGCTTTGTAAAAACACTCTACGGGCGCAAATGTTTTATTCCGGGTATTCAGGATAAAAATCAGATGCGCGTGCGTGGCGCAGAACGTCAGGCGATCAACGCGCCCCTGCAAGGGACTGCCGCCGACATCATGAAAATTGCCATGGGGCGCATGCCAAAAGCTCTAAATGATGCCAAATTATCAGCAAAAATGCTCTTACAGGTGCATGACGAGCTGATTTTTGAGGTGAAAATGTCAGAAAAAGATAAAACAATCGAAGCTATACGCCAATGTATGGAAGAATCGTTCAAAATCAATAACATAAAGATAGATGTCCCGCTTATAGCAGAGGCCGGATCAGGACTAAATTGGGCTGAAGCACATTAAAATGTACTAAAAATTGTATTTTTATTGTTTTTTTATGTATTTTTATATTGACATAACTTTCCATATTCCCTATAACGTAAACATAACTTGATTGATTGTTCTTCCCCACACACACAGAACATTCAATCAAACGTAAAAGGGCTACTATCTGATTTCCCCACATAAGATCAGATACATACCCCGACAAAAAAAATACAGTTCCCCACACACGGAAAGTTAAGACCGTCTTTGGTTTCACCAAAGGCGGTCTTGCTGTATTTTTTTCCTGTTTTGTTATTTTAGATATTTTGCTGCAGCGATAATATGATTGGTCTTTGCATCATGGATAAGAACTGCAAAACCCTTTGCCATCTCGTGCATCTTTGCATCAAACTTAAGAGATTTATGTGCGCCGTCCCAATTGCCTAAAAAACCTGCATTTGAAACGACATTATAATATGTGATGTCGCGCCCCCTATTCGCCCCTTCAGCAACTTCAATAGTGCGCGGCTTATCAAAAACCAAGAGCCATATTTTATAATCACCCATTTCAAGATCAGGTAGATTCAATGTAAATAAGCCCATATCCCCCCTGGTGATCTTTACAGCTGTTAAAGGTGCTTCCCTAGCGCGGGCGAACGCGTCCTCAACCCTATTGAGTAAATAGCCAATCGCATCATAGCGACCATTTACAACCATTTGCGGCGTATATTTAGGGCCACCATTCAATGATGCCTCATAGGCGACCTGACGCGTTGAGCAGATAGGCAAAGAAAGGGAGCCTTGTGCCACATCAAAATAATCAATATGACAGGATAAGGCGATGAGCTGCTTACGATCGGCCAATTGCTCCATCATTGCGTCGGCCTTTGGGCAAAATGTACAGGCTTGCGTTGAAAAAAGCTCTAACACTGCAAGTTGATCTTTGCCGATATCAAGCACAGGCTTAACATCAGGACGCGGTATTTCAGGTTGGGATATGTAACGACTATCCTTAGGCAAAGGACTCTTATCGTCCTCAGAAATCGGTAAAACCGGTAAAGGTGCCAAGCTTTGCGCCTCAACCCCGACAACCGGCACAGCAGGTGGGGATTGAGCATAAACCGGCGCAATCAATATTCCGAATATCAGACTATATAATGAAACTAAATCCCGTCCCGTAACCACGCCCCACTCCATAAATTCTTATATTATATAGTGTACTTCATTTCCCCTCACCAACAAGCACAAAACATACATGAGCATGCCCAAACCCATTGTTAAAATGACAAAATATAAATTATATGCAAGATTAAGAGAGTATAAAGATATTCTATATATTCTACACTGACTTCTTTGAAAACAATATGAGGCAATCAATGCATAAATTTCTGTTAACAGTTTCAACGGCGGCAATCTTAACTTTTTCTTACGCTGGCTCCGCTATGGCCATGGATATGGATCATGCAAAAATGCTGTATGAAAGCGCAATATCAACGTGGGTTAACGACCCAATTGTTATTGATGCCATCAAGGCACAAAATGAAAAACACGCCAGCCTAGCACAAACAGATATCGATACACTTGATAAAAGCTGGCGCGCAGATGATGCCGCGATTATTAACCCCATCTTGAATAACGACCTATCAACTTATCTTAAAGGTATCGTAGAGGACGGTAATGGCCTGTACAGCGAGATCATCATCATGGATAATAAAGGCCTAAATGTTGGTCAAAGCGCAAAAACATCTGATTTTTGGCAAGGCGATGAAGCAAAATTCACCGAAAGTTATAGCAAGGGTGCAGGCACAATTCACCTGAGTGATGTAGAATTCGATGAATCATCACAAACTTATCAAGTGCAATTAAGTATTACAATTTCAGATGGCGGCGCACCAATTGGCGCAGCAACTATAGGAATCGATGCTGAAGCAGCAGAATAAAAAATTCAACCAACCGCGTAAATTGTTATGCGGTTGGTTTTAGAAATAAAAGCGAAAAGATAAAACAGAAAGTTTTAACATGCTAAAAAATTCAATCGTCGTAAAATTCTCAATCCTACTAACGGCTGTATTGGTTCTATCCTTATCGGGGATGGTTATTCTGCAGATAAAAAGCCAGCAGGCATCAATGCTCAATGGCTTTGAAGCGGCAAGCACGGTTAAAACAAAATTATTAGCAGCGCAATTAGAAGGCGCGGTTAAGTGGAAAAAAACAGACGGCATGACTGCTGTTTATGCCTCCCTCCTAGAAGATAAAACAACGAATCTAGATGCTGTTTATATATCAGGCACGGAATATCAAGAGCTTATAAAATCAGAGCATAAAAATATAGATATTATGGGCTTCGTGGATGAGCAATCAAATGACGCTCTCCTTGAAAAACTTAAGACTGATACGGCAACTTTTGATACAGATCACTATTATATTGTTGCCGCGCCCATCATTGATTCAAAAAAGAAAACGCATCTTGGGAATATATGGACGGCTTGGACTAAAAAAGAAATTATTGCAAATATTGAAAGTGCAAAAAATACACAGACAATAACTGCTATTGCCATTATTTTGGCGCTTATCGTGATATTGATATATCTTCTTCGTCATATTATCATTACCCCATTGAATAACAGCATCAATATCATGACGCTTCTGACACAAGGGAAATATGACATTGAAATCCCGAATTTAAACAAAGAAGATGAAATGGGCACAATGGCCCGCGCCATTGAGGTATTTAGACAAAGCGCCATTGATAAAGAAAAATCAGATAAGGCCCAAAAGGAAGCCGAAGAAAACTCAGAAACAGAGCGCAAACAACTTCTGCAAGATATGGCAAAAAAATTTGAAGAAGAGGTTCTTAGCATTGTTGAAAACCTATCTTCATCCATAGGCGATATGGGAATGACAGCAAAACAATTATCTGTTCTTGCCTCAAAAACAGAGACCGATGCAAGTGAAATGGCAAATTTTTCTAATCAGGCATCACAAAATGTACAAACAGTCGCATCAGCCTCAGAGGAACTTAATTCCTCCGTACAAGAGATTGTACAACAAACGACACGCGCGGCAACCCTTACACGTAAAGCGGATGAGCAGGCAAAAGAAACCAATGTTGTTGTCGGCACCCTCCAAGAGGCCGCGACAAAAATTGGCGATGTGGTCAAGTTAATTCAAGATATTGCCGAACAAACCAACCTTCTTGCCCTGAATGCAACCATTGAATCCGCGCGTGCCGGTGAGGCCGGAAAGGGGTTTGCCGTTGTCGCCAATGAAGTAAAATCCCTTGCAACCGAAACCAGTAAGGCTACAGAGGAAATCGCAGAGAAAATCAAAGAAGTACAAGATATTTCCAATAAATCCAGCACAGCAATCAATAGTATCGCAAGTGCCATTGTTGAGATCAGTATGAGCATGACAGCGGTTACCGCCGCAATCGAAGAACAAGGCGCGGCAACCAATGAAATCTCACGCAGCGCACAAGAAGCAGCGACAGGAACGCAAAATGTCTCTAACGGCATTTCTTCCGTCAATCAATCTGCAATTGAGACAGGAAAAATCGCACTGGAAACAGAAGCTGCTTCTCATGAGCTGAGCAACAAGTCCAACGACTTAAAAAATGCCGTGAATGACTTCATTGCCAATATAAGAAAGTCATAAGATAATTAAGTTATATTTTACCCACCACACGAAAACAGATGCACTGAAATAAAAACAAGCCTGAGAGATAAAGAAATGCTTGATTTCTATAGCCCGCTGCGTGTATAAGCATGGCTACAACTGTGGTCTGGCTAAGTATCGGCTGCCTAAACCGCATAATATTTAATCTTTTGAATTAAAAAAGGAGACTCAAATGCCGAAGATGAAAACGCACTCAAGTGCAAAAAAGCGGTTTAAAATCACCGCAAAGGGCAAAGTAAAAGCGAAAGCAGCTTTCACAAGCCACATGATGATGAACAAACCTAAATCAATGAAACGCAAAGCGCGCGCTCTTGCCCCTATGGCAGAAGCAGATGAGAAAATTGTTCTTCGCAACTTCCTTCCATATGGTCGTAAGAAGCAAAATTCAAAACCTTATATCAAAGGGGAGAAATAAGTCATGGCAAGAGTTAAAGGTGGCGCACGCGCCCACGCTAGACACAGAAAAATTATCAAGCTTGCAAAAGGGTATTACGGTCGTCGTAAGAACTGTTTCCGCACCGCGGTTCAAGCTGTTGAAAAAGCCGGTCAATATGCATATCGCGACCGTCGCAATAAAAAACGTACATTCCGCGCATTATGGATCCAACGTATTAATGCGGCAGCACGTTTGCATGATATGAAATATTCAACATTCACGCATGGCCTAAAATTGGCTGGTATCGAACTTGACCGTAAAGTTTTGTCTGACATCGCTATTCGTGAGCCGGAGCAATTCGCAGCAATCGCAAAAGCAGCAGCAGCGGCACTTGCAAAAGCAGAGAAAAAAGCAGCTTAATTACTTCCTTAAGAATTCAGAAAGCAGCCCCTTTATAGCGGGCTGTTTTTTTATGAGTGGTCAAGTACGATTCGATCGCAACGCTGCGTCAATTTAATGCGCTCAGCATCGCTGTATAACTCTTGCGCAGTGCGTGTTTCAAGAAAACCATCATATCGCGCGGCCGCATCAACCACCAAAGCATTAAAAACATCTCGTGGCAGCATTTCATGAATTTTTTCACTTTGAATTGTTTTTTCAAGCAGCCCCAAATACGCAAATTTTCCACCCAACATATAATCGCCTTGCTTATTGGGAAATGCGTCAATACCCTCAAAGCGCTCCAACGCAAATGAAAAAGAATTATCAGCCATTTTTTTGAGATCATATTGCGGATAAACATTCACCCCCCAATGCACCGCGGCCATATAAAGAGCAATAGATTGCGGTGCATCATTCACACCAAAACGTGGCTCAACTGTATGATATTTATGCTGCAAAATCTGATGATGGCACGCTCTTACTGAGGTAAAATGCTTACCAATCGACTTCACAGTGAAATGATGGTTTAATTCTGAATCTTCTAAGCGCCATGGTTCAACAAAAAAAGCAGGGACTTCTTGCTGTATTTTTAAAAGACTGCTGATAACAGAAAACGTTAGGGGGACTCTGTCTGTAATGCCAAATAAAGATTTCTGTTTTGCTTTTGAAAACCATCCTTTTTCATCTTGATTCAAGCTCATATGCCAATGCTGCGTGATTGCAAAATCAGCGTGCAATTCTAAATCTCCTGCACGCATGCCAAATGATTGTTTGATATGATCAAAGGATTTTATAATTCCATATGGATCACGTGGCGCAAGGCGCACCTCAATTTTTTCACCATCGAAATCACTTTTGTTGCTCTTGAAAAGAAAGTCTTTGCAATCACGTTTAACGGCACCAATAAATTTTATTGTTTCACGATTCATCTGATATTGTGAAATCAATTCCTTATCATCCCAAAGTAAACTTTCAATATCAGGACCAAAAAGCACGTCGAGCTTTTGACGGGGATTGAAATCGAACATTTTTGCTGTTTTTTTGTCCACCCGCATCGGCAACTCTTGTATTTGCGGATAAAGATCCTCAATATAACGTCCTAATAAATGTGCTAATTTTTTATCCACGTGCTTGACTTCTTCCGATGGTAGGAAGGGAATTTAGCCCAAAAGGAACAGTTATGTCAACAAGAACAGATCAGCGGAAGCTTGCTATATTTGATTGGAACGGAACGCTTCTTGCCGATACGCGGCCCGCTTGGGTGGCATCAAATGCCTGCTTGGAATTCTATGGCACTCCCCCTATTACCTTTGCGCACCAACTGGAAACTTTTGATTTCCCAATTATACATTATTACAAAAAAAATGGTGTATCCGTTGATAAGGTTTTAGAAACCAAAGAAGAGGCGAATGAAATATTTCAAAATGAATATGACCGATTGGCAGCAAATGCACGCACACGCCGCGGCAGCAGAGCATTACTGGAATGGCTTAAAGATAATGACGTGAATTGCATTATTCTAAGCAATTATTTAACCGTAAAGATCGAAGTACATCTAAAACGCCTGAAAATCCGTGATTATTTTTCGTTTATTTCCGCCAATAATTGCAACGGCACAAGTATTCTAAATTCCACCAGTAAATTAGAGCGCCTGTCTGATTATATGACCAAGCGCGGCTACCTCCCCGATAACGCCTTTATCATTGGCGACAGCAAGGAAGAGCCGGATATTGGGCGGCGTATGGGCATTACCTCCATCGGCATCACAGGCGGTTGCATCAACGAACGCCGCCTGCGCGAAGCAAAGCCTGATCATGTAATTCACGCCCTACCGCAGAGCATTGATATTTTGAAGGCGAAGTGGGGGATTTAAAACTTATGGCTCGGGTATCTGCCCCTGATCATTGGCTGCTTCTAAAAGATTATCACCGCCACGTACACCATCAGAAACAACCCCGAGTGATGTGTTAAATTCAGGTGCCATGCCCATTTCACTGCGTGTCTTATTAATACCAATCTGTGTACGCAAAATTTTAGACGAAGTGGCTGCTTGCGTTTCCTCAACCTGTGCTATTTTCTCCTGCGATAGCTCTATATTTTTCTGATTGCTTTCTAATAAAGCCAGAGACCCGTTGACCCGATGATTCAAATGATCCAAAGCCGGTAAAATTGATTGCGCAAACTCATTCGTAGAGTCGATGAGCTTTGATACCGACTCTCTCGCCCGTTCATTACCGTTTATCATATCTGAAAATTTTGAAACCAAATCATTTGAAGATAATTGCGCAGTATAATCCATTTGCTTTTTTATAATGTGATCAAATTTTGCAAAAACATCATCGTGACTTGCCCCTGCATGATTACCAGGCTGCGTCATTGCAATGAGGGACTCAAATAAATCCGTACTGGCGTTTGTCGAAAGTAAATCTGTTGCCTCATCCTGAACAGCAGGCAATTGAGATAACGCGACCGGAGTCATAACATCATTAAATAGCTGTGCTTTCGTGCCGATCAAAAAAGAAGAGAGCTGCTTTTGAGTCTGGGACACGACGGATGTATCAATATCATCAACTTGCGCAATCATGCCCTGATATTGCATCAATGTTTCGATAACCTGATCCATACGGGATGCAGCGCCACCTCGCCCCAAACCCTTATCTGATAACACATCATTAAAATGATTCAGAAGCGCCAGCATCTCTGTGACATGCGTAATTTCAGTCTCTAAAACAGAGTCTTTCCCTAAATCGCCCATTACAAATCCCTCTTGTTTTTTTTATTTATGACGTAAAAATGCCATAGAGTTTACAGAATAACAAGAATATTTCGTTATTCGCCTGTAATTAGCATAATAAGAACAAGAGAAGTTCTGCATTTCCCCTTTATTTCTGCGCGCATCTCGTGTTAAATCGCTGCTATTGATGTTTGAGGCGAAATGATGAATGATATACAAGATTTAAAGACTGAGATCGCAGGTGAAATTAACGCTGCAAACGACCTGAAGGCGCTTGATGATGTGCGCGTGACGGCGCTTGGGAAAAAGGGGCGCATCACCGCCGTCATGAAAACCCTTGGCAAAATGACCCCGGAAGAGCGCCAAACCAAGGGCCAAGCGTTAAACGCCTTGAAGGATGAGATTGCAGCATTAATTAAGCATCAAGAAAGTGCGCTTAAGAAACAAGAAATGGATGCGCGTTTGGCAGGGGAAACCATCGACATCACACTATCACCGCGCCCGCAAGAAAAGGGACATATCCACCCGATTTCCCAAACGATAGAAGAGCTAACCGCGATATTTGCGGATATGGGCTTTTCCGTTGCCGAAGGCCCTGACATTGAGGATGATTTTTATAACTTCACCGCGCTGAACTTTCCGCCCGGTCACCCGGCGCGTGAGATGCAGGATACTTTCTTCCTTCCTGATGACCATGAAGAGCAAGGCGAGCATATTAAAAAATTGCTGCGCACACATACATCCAGCGTACAAATTCGCCATATGCAAAATAACCAACCACCGCATAAGATCATCTGTTTCGGGCGCACCTATCGTTCTGATTACGATATGACACACACCCCCATGTTCCATCAAATGGAGGGGTTGATGATTGATAAAACCACGCATATGGGACATTTAAAAGGGTGCTTGCAAGATTTCCTACGCAGTTTTTTTGAGCTTGATGATTTGCGCGTACAATTCCGCCCGTCATTCTTCCCTTTCGTTGAACCGGGCGCGGAAGTTGATATTGCCTGTTCACGCAAAGGTGGCGGGCTGAAAATAGGCGCGAATAAAGATGGCTCCGTAGATAGTTGGTTAGAGATTTTGGGCTGCGGCATGGTGCATCCGAATGTTATTAAAAATTGCGGCCTTGATCCCGA